>JBGPEF010000163.1:0-10047 GCA_041482675.1 Tepidisphaeraceae bacterium
CGAAGCGGGTGGGGATTGTGGCGGCGGGAGCGGATGGGGAAATTATTTTGGCAAAGATCGGGACGGCGGCGAGCGGGAAAGTGATGGTGGTGGATCATGCGATCACGAGGGCACTGGAGAAGGTGGATTGGGGTGCGATGGCTGGGGAGGGAATTGCAGATGCGCCGGGTGAGCCGGGGTGGGATGTGCTGGTGCGGGTGGGAGAGCGGGCGGTGCTGGCGGCGCGAAATGCGCCAGCGAGACGGGTTTGGGTGGGGGTTTCGACGCAGCGGGTGGCCAGCTCGGCGGAATTTGTGATTCTGTGGAGTAATATTTTTGATTGGGTGGGAGAGGGTGGGGAGGAATTTACCGAGCAGAAGACGGGACAATTGGGAAGCGGGTGGACTCCGGTTGAAGAACAGGCGGCGGGATTGGCGGCGGGATGGTGGCCGGGAGTTTATCGGCGGGCGGATGGGGTGATGATGGCGGTGAATGCGCCGGATGTGGTTGTGACTGAAGCGCGGGCGGGGGATTGGAAAGCGGGGCTTGGGGAATTGGCGCGGCGGAGGCGGGAGGCGAACGGTGTGCGGTGGTTGACGACGCCATTGTTGCTGGGAGCAATGACGCTTCTCGTGGTGGCGGCGATGACTTGGCGCGGGGGACTCAAGCACGGGCATGCGAGTACGCCTGCCCATGGCACCCAATCTGGGACCACGGGCAAGATGCCCATGCTACGACGGTGAGGCTTCTACTTCGGGGGCGATTTGGGCGACGTAGTGGACGATCTCGTCGTCGTCGGCATCCCAGGATCGATTGCGGCGGGTGAAGACGGATTTCATTACTTCGATGGCCTTGTCGATGCGATAAGGTTGCGAGCCGGCGTCGGTGTTGAAGGTGAAGCTGGGGACGACCTTGGGGGCGATGTGGGAGATGGCCAGCATGGCTGAAAAGCCGAGGTAGGAGCCGGCGGTGAGGCGGGTGCCGATGGCGGTCTTGGCGTGGTCGCCGATGAGCGCGCCCAGGAAACGGCGGCCGGTTTTGACGGGGCCCTGGGGGGTTGCGACGGTGATTTCGTCGTAGGTGTTTTTGAGATTGCTGGTGTTGGTGGCCGCGCCGAGGTTGACCCATTTGCCGACGTAGCTGTCGCCCAAAAAGCCGTCGTGGATTTTGTTGGTGTAGCCGAAAAGGATGGAGTTGGAGATTTCACCGCCGACTTTGCACATCATGCCGATGCTGGTGCCGGGGCGGATGACGGCCAGGGGTGAGACGGTGGCGTAGGGGCCGATGTAACAGGGGCCCTGAAGGACGGAATTGGGGCCGAGGACGGCGTGGTGATCGATGACGACCGGCCCGCGCGAGCCATCGAGGACGACGCCGGGAGATTGGCGGACGGCTTCGCCGAGCCAGATGTTTTCCTCCTCGACCATGTGATAAGGGCCGGGGGGAAATGGGCGGCGCTCGCGGCGGGTCTGGGTGTGGTCCTCGATGAGCGATTCTTCATTCCACTTGATCAGGTCCCAGAGGCGCTCGACGAGGCGGGTCTGGGAATCAGCGCGGGGGAGGTCGTGGATTTTGAGCCATTTGTCGGAGCGGGTGAAGATGTCGTTGTGGGTAAGGCCGGGGCTGTGGACGAGGGCGCTGAGGACCACGCCGTGATCGTCGAGGACGACCGAGGGTTGCTCGGGCACGCGGAATTTTCTGAAATGGAGGGTGCGGCCGGACTGGAGGAGCGTGGGCTCATCGCCGAGGGGCTCGTTGACGGTGGCCGGAATAGTAAGTTTGGGGACGATGCGGCGGCGGCAGAATTCGGCCAATTCGGGGCGGACCCAAAGAGTGACGCGGGTGGGGTTGGTGTGGCGGAGCTGTTTTTCCAGGAGGGTGGCCATTCCCGTGGCCAGCATGAAAACCGGCCGGCCCAGTGAGAGGGGGGCGAAGGTCCGCCAGTGGATGCCTTCAAAGATGACCAGATGCATCGGGGGATATCATACCACTTTCTCAATGGCGATTTGGGATTTGGGAATTGCAATTTGCGATTTCCGTCGGCCATCCTGCGATTTTATCGCACCTTAAACTCAAGCTCGGGTTGGACCGATTATCTGCAATATGGATGGATCGTCCCCAATCGCCGCGCGCCCACATCGGCAGGTCCCGGCCGGGGCGACGCTGGGGCGGACGAAAGTTGCCCGCTCGACAGCGGATCGATTGGTCCTCAAGGAAACGCGAAAATTCATGTGGGGGGTGATCGCCAGCGGGCTGATTTCCACGGCGATCGTGTATGTGGGGTGGATGGTGTATCTGAAAGAGCTACGCGAGAACATTCCGCTGAAAATTCTGTGCATACCGCTGGCGGGGCCGCTGGTGGTGGCGCTGGGGGCGTTGCTGCTGTACAGGCATCGGACGTTCGATCGAAAGAGGCGGGGGATTTTCAGCAGCAGGATGTTCATGAAGGCAAAGTTTGAGACGTGGGATTCTTTCAAGCATGTGCAGGTCACGGTGATCACCCCCAATGCGCGGCGGCGGGAGATGGTGGAAGTGCGGTTGGAGCGGCCGGCGAAAACGGGGGCGCCGGAAGTGATCGGGATGCTGCGGACGGGCAGGAGGAAATCGCTGGCGCTGATCGCGGCGGCGGATGAAATTTCGCGGATCCTGGATCTGCCGCTGCGGGTGACTGGGGATTCGGTGGAAGGGACGAACGAGGTTTGCTCGGGGTTGGAGGAGCTGGAGCGGTATAAGCAGATGGTGAAGAGCGCGGCGTGAAAAAGGGGCGGGTTGAGCGAATCTTCCAAGGGGTGGTTTCAAGATGATCATAGCTCCGCCAATTCTGAACCGCCCTCACCGACCGATCCAGGGCCTGTCCTTACACGGGATGACCGTAGAGTGTTCCTCCCCCGACAAGTTGATCGTGCATGGCACAACCAGGCTGTCGCTGTTTGCAATTGTTGCCGGCATCTTTTTGATCGGCATCGGGATCATGTACTGGAGCGAGGTGCTGGAACGGCGGGATACGGGCCCGAGAAATCATGCGTCCCAACCGGTGAATGTGAAGACCCTGTCTTTCCCGCTGCTTGGCATGTTCGCGGTTGGCTATGGAATAAATTAATGGGCGAAGCGATTTCACATCGACGGCCGGAGGAAAAGAGTGCGGAAGACCGGCCTGCTGGGCGCGAGGCTGATCTCCAGCGATCAACTGGGCGCGGTTTGCGTCAGGGTCGTGCCCTGCAGCATCAACAAATACGAGGAGATACAGATTGCCCTGGTGGACCGCAAGACCCGCGGCGCTGAGGTCGTTGTAGAACTTCTCACGGGGAGTTCGGACGTGGCGAACGTGGCGCCTGTGGCCGAAGAAATCGCCCGGCTCCTCAATCTTCCGCTGGTGGTGCTGGGGATGTCGCGCCAGGTGCCGCAGGGATTGGCTTCATGGCTGGCACGAAATCAGACCCGTATCCCGGCGGCCAGCAGAGCGAAATAGGGCGGAGTCATCGGCGATTCCAAATTTCGGATCTTAGATTTCAAATTTGGTATCAAAGCAGCGGGTCAAAGCCAACCCAGGCCGCGGTTTTTCCCTGCGTTCTCAGCAGAAATGCGCTCAGCGCGCCGGTGTGGTGCTGAATGTGGCGGAGGTTGTAGAGGTGAAGCTGGAGGCGGGGAAAGGGGATCCAGTCGAAGCCGCTTGGGCCGGCCAATGAGGATTCGGTTTCGCCGGCCATGATCGCGACGACTTTGCCGCGGCAGGATTTGAGATAATCGATGAGCTGACGCTTCTCGAAAGGCGGGCCGGCGAGCACTTCTTTGAAAGGTGGGAAGGGCTGGCGGCCGAGGAAGTTGGCATCCGCGCGGTGGAATGAGGGAGGGCGGAAATCGGCGAGGCTGGGGGAGAGATAGAGGTCGGTGTAGAAGAGGATGTGGTAGGCCAGGTGCCAGAAGGGGAATTTGGCGACGGGGGCGGTCCATTGGGGCTGCTCGCATTTGCTGATGCAGTCTTCGAGCATTTTCAGAGACCCCCCGAACTGATTGGCGATGGATTGGCGGAAGAGGTCGAGCATTGTTGGCTCCTTTGATTAGTGCGGCACGGGAAGATGCCCGTGGTACGGATTGGGGCGACGGGCAGGATGCCCGTGTTACGGATTGGTCGTTCGTGAGTATAAAGTGTCGCATGAAGAGATTGCTAATGCTGTTTGTGGTGCTGGTTGGGCCGCTGGTGGCGAGGGCGGAGGAGTGGCCGATGTGGCGCGGGCCGCTGGGGGATGGGCATAGCACGGAGAGCGGCGTTCCGATTCGGTGGAGCAATACGGAGAACGTGGCGTGGAAGGTTGCGATCGCGGGGAAGGGGCATTCATCGCCGATTGTGTGGGGAAATCGGGTTTTTTTGACGACGGCGATCGAGGGGGAGCGGAAGCGGATGCTGCTGTGCCTCAGCCGGGCCAGTGGAAACACGCTGTGGGAGCGGCAGGTGCTGGTTGCGCCGCTGGAGCAGAAGCATACGCTGAACAACTATGCCAGCGCGACGCCGGCCACGGATGGGGAGCGGGTGTATGTGGCGTTTCTGGATAAGCCGAATGTGCGGCTGGTTTGTTATGACATGGGGGGGCATGAGCTGTGGCGGATTACGCCGGGGACATTTCGCTCGATGCACGGGTGGGCGGCCGCGCCGATCATTTACAAGAATTTGGTGATTCTCAATTGCGACCAGGATGGGCAGGGGTTTTTGGCGGCGTATGACAAGGTGAGCGGGCAGGAGCGATGGAGGACGGATCGGCCGAATCACACGAGGTCTTATTGCGTGCCGCTGATCGCCGAAGCTCCGAGTGAAAAAGGAAAGATGCAGATGGTGCTGACGGGGAGCAAATGCACGGCCGGCTACGATCCGGATACGGGGAAGGAATTGTGGATCGTGGATGGGCCGACGGAGCAGTTTGTGGCCAGTCCGGTGCTCAGCGATGGGATTTTTTTCATCACCGGGGGTTTCCCGACGTTTCATTACATGGGGATCACGCCGCAGGGGAAGGTGCTGTATCACGAGAAGATGGGGGCGTATGTGCCGTCGCCGATTGCGGTGGATAAAAATGTTTACATGGTGACCGATGAGGGGCAGGCGTGGTGCATCGAGACCAAAAGCGGCAACCGGCTGTGGTCGAAGCGGCTGGGGCAGCATCATCGGCCGTCGCCGGTTTATGCGGATGGGCATCTGTATTTTCTGGCCGATGATGGGGAGATGTTCGTGCTGAAGGCGTCGCCGAAATTTGAGCTGGTGGCGAAGAGCCGGCTGGAGGAGGATTGCTTCGCGTCGCCGGCGATTTCGCGGGGGCAGATTTTTATTCGGACGGTGAATAATCTGTATTGCATTGGAAAGCAGGATGAGGCGGCGGGGAAGTAGTGGTGTGCAAAGCACACCCTACATAAGATTCCAACTATGAGCGATGTGACACTGGAGCCGGTGAGGAAGGCGTTTTCGGCGGAATTTACGCCGCCGGGATCGAAGAGCCTGACCAACCGGGCGCTGGTGATCGCCGCGCTGGCGGGGGGGGAGAGCCGGTTGAGCAATTGCCTGTTTGCGGATGATACGCAGGTGATGATTGAGAGTTTGCGGCGGCTGGGGTTTAAGATGGAGGTTGACGAGAATTCGGCGCAGATTCTGATGCGTGGCGAGGGCGGGAAAATTCCCAATCCGGAGGCGGAGCTGTATTGCGGGAATTCGGGGACCAGCACGCGGTTTTTGACGGCGATGTGTTCGGTGGGACGGGGGAGATATGTGCTGGATGGCAATGCGCGAATGCGGAGGCGGCCGATTGGGCAGTTGGTGGAGATGCTGAAGAATCTGGGAGTGAGGATTGGATATTTGATGGAGGGTGGATTTCCGCCGCTGGAGGTTCTGGCGGATGGGTTGCCGGGGGGGATGGTGCGGTTTGGGGATGCGGAGTCTTCGCAGTTTTTGTCGGCCGCATTGCTGGCGTGTCCGCATGCGCGCAACGAGGTGCGGATCGATCTGGAGGGGCAGCAGACGAGCTGGCCGTATGTGGCGATGACGATGCAGCTCATGGATCATTTTGGATCGACGCCGGAGCTGTATCGCGATCCGCGGACGGGGTTGCCGAGGCAGATCACCATTCCGCGCGGGGGATATCGGGGGACGGATTATGAAGTGGAGCCGGATGCATCCAACGCTTCATATTTTCTGGCGGCGGCAGCGCTGCATCCGGGATCGAAGGTGACGATCAGGGGGCTGGGCAAGCGGAGTTTACAGGGGGATGTGGCGTTTGCGGATGTGCTGCATCGGATGGGGGCGGGGCTGCTTTTTGGGCCGGATTTCATGACGGTCATGGGGGCGGAGAGGCTGGAGGGAATTGATATCGACATGCGCGACATGCCGGATATGGCGCAGACGCTGGCGGTGGTGGCATTGTTTGCCGAGGGTGATTCAACCTTGCGCGGGCTGCACACGCTGCGAAAGAAGGAGACGGATCGGATCGCGGCGCTGGCGACGGAATTGAAGAAATTCAATGCGGGTGTGGAGGTGGAGGAGGATGCGCTGATCATTTCGCCGCCGGAGCATCTGCGGCATGCGAATGTGGATACGTATGATGATCATCGCATGGCCATGAGCTTCGCGCTGGCGGGGACGAAGATCGAGCACGTGACGATTCGGGATGCCCAGTGTGTGAATAAGACGTATCCGAGGTTTTTTGAGGATTTGAGGCGGGTGATCGGAACATAGGACGAGATTCTGCATCCCCGCGCGATGTACACAACCGATATGCTTCACCCATGCCAGCGACGAAAACACCCAAGGTGCGGTTGAAGGTATATCAGGCGAAACGGAATTTCGCCAAGACGCCGGAGCCCTCGGGGGAGAAGAAACCGCCGAAGAGTAAGGAGTTGTTTTTCTGCGTGCAGAAACATCTGGCGAGCCATTTGCACTATGACTTTCGGCTGGAGTATGAGGGCGTTTTGATGTCGTGGGCGGTGCCCAAGGGGCCATCGCTGCGGCCGGGGGACAAGCGGCTGGCGATGAGGGTGGAGGATCATCCGTTGGACTATGGCGAGTTTGAGGGAGTGATTCCGGAGGGATATGGGGCGGGAATTGTGGTGCTTTGGGACAAGGGGACGTGGCGGTGCCAGGTGGAGGATGTGGAGGGGGCGCTGGCGAAGGGGGACCTGAAATTTGAGCTGGATGGATTCAAATTGAAGGGGTCGTGGGTGCTGGTTCGCATTGGTGGCCGGGGCGGAGGCGATGGGCGGACGTGGCTGCTGATCAAGCATCGCGATAAGTGGGCCGGCGACGTGGACATCACCAGTTTTGCTCCCAAGAGCGTGAAAAGCGGCGGGGATTTTGCGGATATTCTGGCGGCGGAGAATCCGAGGATCTGGGAATCGCACCGGCCGGCGCAGGGGGGCGTTTCGGGGAAGATGTTTGAGGAGATTATTGAGAAGGCGGCCAAGATTAAGCTGGCTCGGGAGAAGGCGGGGAAGAAAAAAGTGCCGGCGAAAAAGAAAGCGGCAGTCAGAGGCGGGAGGAAATGATCTGGGCGGCGATGGGTGCGCCGTTGGTCGGCAGGATTTGGCGGGGCATGGACATTTTGAGAAGTCGATCGAGGTGGGGTTTCCAGTTTCCGGAAAAGAAATCGGCGTGGGGGATTTCCTGAAGTGGGATGGATTGCGCGGCTTCTTTCAACGTAACCTCATCCTCGCGGAAGCCGCTGCGCCAGGGATAGAGGATGGGGAGGCGGGCGGCGAGGCAGTCGGCGACGATGCCGTAGCCGAGTTTGCTGACCACGGCGGAGCTGATGGAGAGGAGGTCGGTGAAGGTAAGGGGACCCAGCGGGATGTGCAGAAGATTTTTCGGAGCGTTGGGCGGCGTGGGGGATGGGGTGAGGAAGAGATAGTCGGGGGCGGAAGCGGCGGCGGTGATCAGAGACTCGGGGGCGAGGCCGCCGCGGAGGGAGAGGACGATTTTGGGCTTTTGGGGATCGAGTTGAAGATGAGAGAGGACTTGGATGCGTGATTGGCGGGGGGCGGGGGCGATTAGGGGGATGTCGATCACTTCGCTGAACCAGTCGGTGCGGCCGCCGAAGGGGATTTTCAGGAGTGTGGGAATTTTTTTGTAGCTGTTTTGGATTTCGGCCAGCAGGTCGGCGTGCTCAGTGAAATAGGGTTCGTAGATCCAGTCCCAGGTGAAATTCGTGATCGCGATGATGGGAATCCTGGCGGCGGCGGCGATGTCGCCGGCGAGGAAGGGGATGTCGGTGAGGATGAGATCGATGTGCTGATTTTTGAGGAAGAGGAGCTCGCGCTCGATGATCGAGTCGCGGTCGCGGAGCGAATTGCGGACGGCGGAGAGGGTGGCGGGGATGTCGATGGTGAAGAGGTCCTTTTCGATTGCGCCGGGGTCGAGGGAAAGCGGGTGGAGGTGGATGTTGGGGCTGGCATCTTCGGCGAAGATTGCGGCCGGGGCGGTGGTGCGGAGGTGAATGGTCAGGCCGGGGCGGAGAGGAAGGAGGTGGCGGAGGATTTCCGAGCTGCGGCGGGCATGGCCGAAACCGTGGCCGGTGATGTAATAAACGATGTTGAGCATTCTCGCCTAATCGCAGAAACAAAGAGACGCAGAGACACGGAGAAGAGATGACTTTATAATGAAGAGCTACTGCTAACCAAGGTGAGGACTGTGAAGAATTCAATTTGCCGAGTGGCCGTGGCGTGTCTGGTGATGATTCTTGTCGGTGCGGAGGAGAAAGCGAACAATGTGCCGCTGTTCGGGGCGGGCGAGGCGATTTTTAATGGCAAGGACCTGGCCGGGTGGGACAAGGATGCGGATTACTGGAGCGTCGAGGATGGCGAGATCGTCGGGCGGGCCAAGGAGAAGCATCCGTATAGCTATCTGACGACCAGGAAGGGCGTGGGGGATTTTCGGCTGGTGGTTGAGATGAAACTGACGCCGAATTCGGAGAATTCCGGCATCCAATTCCGCAGCGCGCGGATCGGGAAAAATGAAATGAAGGGAATGCAGGCCGATGCGGGGAAGGGTTGGTGGGGGCATCTGTATGAGGAGCATGAACGGGGATTGCTCACGAAAAAATCGGGCGAGGAGTGGGTGAAGGAGGATGACTGGAATGTTTACGAGATTCTGGCCGTCGGGCCGAAGGTGCGGACGGCGATCAACGGGCACCTGTGCGTGGATATCAACGATGAGAAGGTGGACAGGAAGGGCGTGATTGGATTCCAATTGCACGCCGGCGGGCCGCAGGAGGTGCGGGTCAGGAAATTGGAGCTGGAGTTAGATCCGAAGTTTGAGATGAAGACGGTCAAGGAGTGAGCGCAGCGGCAGCCCGGCTGCGCGGCGCGATCAAGCCGGCCACTCGTCGCTGTTGTCGCGGTCCCCGAGACACCCGCCTTCGCCCCAGCGAGTCCGTCTCCGTCTCGACTCTGGATGCACGGCTGACATCAGCGGCGGTCTTGATCACCATTTCCGGCGTTACCGAACCATTCCCATCCGTGCTCGATTTGAGCAGCCCCTCACGCACTTTGAGATAATGTTTCAATCGCTTATTCGCAAACGCCACATACTTTTTCGACTGATCGATCCCCACATATTGCCGATCCAGCAGCGCCGCTGAGACAACGGTCGTCCCACTGCCATTGAATGGATCGACCACCACATCTCCTGGATTCGATGATGCCCGAATGATCCGATTCAGCACGCCAAATGGCATCTGACAACCATGCCATCCTTCGCGCTCGCCGAAAGTGCCGCACAGCCGGCTGACATTCCACGTATCCGAATCTGGCCCGAAAAGCGTCTCCGGCGTTTCCTGGGGGCGCAAATACCACGTGTCATCCGGCAGCTTTCCCTTGGGATTGGCCCGCACATCGTTGTAAGTCGTCTGCCGTGCTGAAGCCACGCGAACGGCGTCGGCGTTGAAAATGATATTGGTCAAGCCGGGATCGGGTTTCTCTTTACTGAAATACAGGATGTGCGTGTGACTCAGGGCGAACTTCATCTTGGTCTGCTGGCCGAAGGTGTAGTGCCAGATGATCCAGTTGCGCATGTGGAAGCCGATTTTTCGGCGGGCCACG
>JBGPEF010000164.1:0-9980 GCA_041482675.1 Tepidisphaeraceae bacterium
AAAATCTTCCGCTCCGCAAGTCGCCACACGGTTCACTTCAATCGCCTCTTCCGAATTACCAAGACCACAACCCCACCCCAACCCCCACGAATGCCGCCGTCGTCTACATCATCGGCAAAGGCTACACCGACCCCCACAGCCCCGCGCCTCTTACCGACCTCACCTTCTCCGGCTTCGCCCAGGACATCGCCGTCTACACCACCTTCATTCGTCTAAAATAATGCGCACCGCAACTCTCCATCCTCGCCCCTTCCTCCCCTCCCCCCGTAGCGTGGGCGCCGCCCACCGTCTTTCCTCAAATCGCAAATCGCAAATCGCAAATCGCAAATCTGCTTTCACCATCATCGAGCTCATGATCTCCATCGCCATGGTGGTCATCCTCATGGTCGGCGTCCATCAGGTTTTCAAAATGAGCTCCGACACCGTCGGAATCGGCCAGGCCTTGGCCGACCTCGCCCGCTCCAACCGCTCCGTCCAGAACATCTTCCACGACGACTATCAGCGCCTCGTCAAGGATGCCCCCCTCTTCATCATCCGCTCCGGCGTCTCCTCCACCGTCGGCGCATTCAACACCGAGGCCGAACGCGCCGCCGACCGCGACGGCGATCCCCTCACCCAGGACCTCGACGGCAACGGCCAGGAAGGCCAGCCCGCCGTCAACGGCGAACTCACCCCCCTGAGCATCTACAACAACCGCAACCACCGCGTCGATGTCATCGGCTTCCCCGCCCGCGGCCTCTTCCACCGCCACACCGCCAACGACGGCTCCTACTCCAGCCCCATCACCAGCCAGGATGCGTTCATCTTCTACGAACACGTCAATCTCCCCACCGGCGCTGGTGGCACTATCACCTACTACGCTCCCGGGGAACCCATCGCTGCCAACACCGCCAATTCCCTCGCCAGTCAATGGGTTCTCGGCCGAGTCGCTCTGCTCATGCGCGACCCGCCGATGATGCTCAATGGCAACCCCGCTCCCGACAACTTCATTCTCCGCCAATTCCCACCCACGAATCCTCCCAACCTTTCCCCTCTTCGGTGGGACTCTTTCGCCACCGGCCCCAATCCAGTCCGCACTCTTCTCAATTCCCGCTACGATCTTCTGGGCGCGTCCCTCGAAACACTCCGCCAGGACGTCGCTGACAATCGCTCATTCTCCGGCGCCAACGCCGACGGCACCGCCAGCACCTGGTGGCAGCCGCTTGTTTACCGCTTGAACAATCCAGTGGCCAATCCCGTCCCCATCAACATCCCTCTGGCTCGCTTCGAGTGCAATCCCCGCATCTCCAAACCCGTCACCAGCGAATCCATGGCCAAGGCCATGCCCGTCCTCCTCAACAATTGCAGCCAGTTCATCGTCGAATTCGCCGGCGATTTCGTTAAGCAGGACAACATCCAGTTCGACAACGCCGGAAAATTAAATCCCGGTTGGGGCGAAGTCATCGGTGACGAGCCCGATGGCGTCATCGACTACGTCGTCGATCACAGCAGTGTCACCAGCTCCAATTACAACGTCGCCGCCCGAGTCCGCTGGTACGGCCTCCCCCGCGACACCAACGGCGACCGCAAGATCATGGGCTTCTCCAGAACCCCCGGCTACACCCGCGCCCTCAGGGACGACAAGGGCACCCCCTATTCCGGCCCAACCAACGGCAATGAGCTGATCGATGTTGTCCCCCTCGACGATGTCCTGCACACTCTCCTCGGCGGCTACAACTTGGCCGCCTTCGAACGCGAGCTCCCCCTCTCCACCGACGTCGGCGCCTATTCCACTCGCGGCGACTACGCCTCCATGAAACACCCCGACGCCAACACCGAGTCCCACTTCCGCTACACCTGCATCTGGGTCAACAGCGCCCCCACCATGATCCGCTTCGTGGTGAAACTCGAAGACCCCGCCGGCCGCCTGCCCGACGGCCAGTGGTACGAATACGTCGTCGGCACGCCCTAATCTGTCACTGGCACTCTTGGTGGGTCGGGCACTCCTGCCCGACAATCGACCGGCCACTCTTGCCCGACATCCTTTTACCGTTGGACAACGCGAACAATCCGGTAGGTCGGGCACTCCTGCCCGACACCCTTACGAGGCCATCATGCCAAAACGCAATCATAAATCCCGCATCACTGTTCGCCGCCCCGGCTCGATCATGATCATGGTCGTCGCCCTGCTCGTGCTGATGGCCCTGATCGGCACCGCCTACATCGCCACCGCCCGCTACGACCGCGGCAGCGCCTCCCAGAACGCCGACAACGTCCAGATCGATCTCATCGTCGAGAGCGTCCTCAACCTCTGCAAAACCTCCGTCGCCGGCGACCTCTTCGACGGTAAGGGTGCCTATCGCTCGTTGACCACCGACACCACCACTCCTCCCCTCGGCCCCAAGGACACCTGGTTCTACAACCACACCACCAGCACCCACTACGACCTCGGCACTCCTTCCCTGCGCCTCGACGCCTGGCTCTCCGACCGCACCCCCGAATTCGGAAGCACTCCCGCCAACTCCACCAATCATTATTTCTGGGGCCGCATCAACCTCCCCCTCTCGACTGAAACCGAGGCCACCGGCCCGGTCCGCAGCTATTTCGACGACCCCACTTACTTCCCTCAGAATAACTCTCAACCGCTCCTCCTCCGCCATCGCTCCGACACCGAGCTCGAGCCCACCTCCAAGCTCGTCAACGGCATCCCCATGCCCGCCTTCTTCATCAACACCGGCATCACCGGCCTGCCCGTTCCCTACCGCGCCCTCGCCGCCGACGCCGACGGAGACGGCATCGCCGACAGCTTCCTCGTCCGCATGCCCATCGGCATCATCAACGGCGTGACCTACTTTTACGCCGTCCGCATCATCGACAACGCCGCCGCCGTCAACCTCAACACCGCGTGGGGCGACGATGTTCCGATGTCGGGTAGTAACTCACCCAATCGGGATGGATGGGGCCGCCGCCTCTTCCCCACCAGCATCAACCTCGATGAAAAATTCCCTGCGACCAGCCCGCCCCCGTTTTTTACACAAAACGAAGTCAAGAGCCTCCACGCCTACCGCACTCAACGCGCATACCCCTCGGGAGCCTTGACCAGTTGGACCATCGCCCAACTCAACGCTCCCATCCCCGATGGCGCTATCGTTCCCCGCACCGACTTCGCTTTCTCCGACGAGCACGATGCATTCTGGACCCAGCTCGCCCGCCGCCCCGAAAACCCCGGCCGACTCCCCGGCAGCCTTCTCCATTACCGCGCTTTTCCAACCGGCGACCTGATGTCCCTCGTCCCTCGTTTCGTCCTCGCCCCGGCCAGCTCCGGCGGCACGGCCGAAACCACGTTGCAGGCCGACATCCCCGGAAACAACAGCCTCGGCGGCCCGCTCATGCTCGGCGGCTTCACCCGCACCAAGCCCTATGCCCCCGACGATGTCGATCCCACCAACCTCTTCAGTTGGGGAAGCCAGAACTTCAACTACAACAACAACGTCTACTCCCGCCGCCCCCTGGTCGTCACCAGCAACTCCGTCTCCAACGCCATCTCTCCGCATTACATGCCCACCGGGTCATTGGACCTCAATGGCGACGGCGTTACCAACGATGTCCCCACCAGCGACATGCTCGATTATTCCGTCTCCTTAAACGGCACATACAAATCCCTCCCCCCGAACCCCAGGTATCACCTGTGGACGCCACTGACCGCCAAGTTCCCCAATGCCCAGGTTCCGCACGATTATTTTCAGTTTGAAATAAATGGGATTATGCTGAATTATGTCTACGCCCGTTCCGGCCCCGCCACCGCCTCCGCCCCGGACAGCCCCACCGGCCCAAACTATTGGGAATTCATCCCCAATCTCCCCGCCTCACCCATGAAAACCTCCCTCAACACGGCTGGCTTCCGGGAGCTTTACCGCTCCTACTGGAACGTCATGTGCGGCGACCCATCCAACACCACGCCCTACGGCCCCCAGTCCCCTCCCAAGGACAATGCCTACATCGTTCCCCACATGCAGAAACAATTCCGCCCCTCCCTCCGTGATGTGCATACGCCATTCGGTCCTGGCACGTACCGCTTCCCTCCCTTCCAGCAGTTGCTTCTCCGCGCTGCTCTTGCCGCGGTGAATACCATTGATCTGCGCGATAGCGACGATGACGTCACCAGCCGCACCATTGTATTGAAAGCATTCGGAAGGGATGGGGATCTGCATCCTGTCGAGGTCACCGTCTACGGCTCCGAACCTCAGCCGTTCATCACCGAAGTTTACGCCAACGCCAACACCATCACCGATGGCAAAGGCGACCCCACCGGATCGAAAAATCTCAAGGGATATGTCGCCATCGAATTATTTAATCCCTACGACCATGAGCTCGATCTCACCGGTTGGAAACTCGGCCTCATCGATCGCCGCCGCGCTCGCGGTGTTGGTAACGACACCAAACTTCAGATCAGGGACATCTACACATTTCTTGCCACGTATCCGACGCCATTCGGGCCCAACAGCAGGATTCCCCCGGGCGGCCATCTAGTCCTGGAAAACTATAACAATGGCACCATCGGAGTTAGCAGCCCGAATTTCGCCGCGTCATATCGACCCAGCCAACTTACGAACAGTAAACTTGATACCAAGCGCCGCATCTACATCCCCGAGCTCCGCCAGGTCTTCGAAGACATGCCGACCGAGACCGGCGGCGAGTTGGTTCTCCTCCGTCCGCGCCGGGCGGATGTCAACAAGCTCGCAACTGGCACCCGCCCCTATGACCTCTACGATGAGAGCAAGATCTACGATTGGATCCCCGTTGACTCCTTCGACTTCACCGGCCTCCGATTTCATGCGACGCCTGCTGCCGGCGGTTCGGTCGTTGTACACGCCTGGCACTACGTTCGTGCCAATGGCGCGACCGGCGATGATCGCTGGAAGTGCGTCTATTCCGGCCGATATTTCGCCGACAAAGGCCAAAGTGGGACCGACCCTGAAGATCCTCGCCATGAAGGGACCAAGGATCACCCGTTTTCAGTGCCACCTGATCTGACCAAGACCCCTCCCGACGTCTTTGACGACACGGTGCCCGGTCCGGCTGTTAAACTCGGCGAAGACGACGCCACCTCCACCTTTCCCCTCCTTACCGCCCAGTTCCCCCCCATCCAGCTCAACAACACCGACTTCGCCGGCCCTAATGAACTCCGGCAGCCCAGCGGCGCCAATCGCAACCGATTCCCCTTCGGCGGATTCCAGCGTGTCGGCGACATCATGCAGGTCCCCTGCATGGGCGCCTATCGCGTCCGCGAACTTCAAATCGATCCCACCACCGGCGCTGCCAGGGATCCGCTGCCCAACCCCACCACCGGAGGTTACGCGCTGGTCAACAACCCCGACATCCTGCTCGAGCTCAACTCCCTCCCCATGGATTCCGCCTTCGCCGATGATTCCATCGACGGCAACAATCAGTTTGAGAACATCGGCCGCTTCTGTCCGCTGCTGGACTCCATCACCAAGTTCACTCCTATCAACATTAGCGACCCGACTGATACGAACGACCCCAACTATTGGATCTACTGGAAGTCCCACAGTTACGACTACGCCCACCGCATCTTCGACTACTTCACCGTCATCGCCCCCCACGAGGACTACTTCCCCAACATCAACCCCGACCGCACCCCCGATCCGCTCAAGAACAACACCTCTCCCTATCGCTACTGGGCTGGCGCTGCCACCGGATACAAGCAGATCCGGAACACTATTCCGGATGCTGAACCGGTCAAGAATATCGACAACGGGACCAAGCTCTACACCCCCGAAGAGCACGTGGGAGTCCACGGCCTGATCAACATCAACACCGCCAACTGGAAGGTCCTCTCCACCGTCCCATGGACCAAGGACCCCGTGGAGAACGAGCGCATCGCCAGGTCGATCGTGCAGCAGCGCGATATTGGCTATTCCAGTCCCCCCATCAAACCCGTCCCCTTCAATTCCCTCTTTGATCTGCTCGAAGTTCGGGATCCTGCGAATCCAAGCAACTACATTTTCGACAGATACAAACCCGCCCCCACCTACGATCCGGACGACGTTGACGGAGACTTCTCCCCCGCCGGCAACGGCACCGACGGCGTCATCAGTCCGTTCGAGTTCGAGAAGGCCTACCTTCAGGTCACCCGCGTCAGCAACCTGCTGACAACCCGCTCCGACTCATTCACCGCCTACGTGCTGGTCCAGGGCTGGCGGAATGCGAATACCAAGGATGCCGAGCTGGTGGTGCAGCGGAGGGCGGCGATCTTGATCGATCGCTCCGGGGTCAGCAAGGCTAACCGCGAGCCGCGGAGCATGTTCATTCCGATCGAGTGATCGTGGCACGGGCATCCTGCCCGTGGGGGTGGTTGGTTAGTCTCGGACGAGGATGGTGCTTTTGCTCTCGACCAGCAGCTCGTAGACGACGGCCACATCCTCGTTGCGCATGCGGATGCAGCCCATCGACTCGGTTCGGCCGATCGAGGTGGGGTCGATGGTGCCGTGGATGCCGTAGCTGCTCTTGCCTTGGGCGCCGCCGTCGATTCCGGCCAGGCCGATCCAGAACTCGCCCAGGGGATTCTTGGGGTCGTCGGCGGCGATGATTCCCTCGCCGCGGGGGCTGTAGTAGACGGGGTTGATCAGCTTGCCGGCCGCCTTCCAGGCGCCGATGGGGGTGGAGTCATCCTTGCCCAGGCCGACGGGGTAGCTGGTGATGAAGGTCGAGCCCGGTCCGCCGGGCGCGCCCAGGTAGAGGTCCATGTTGAAGCGGCTCTTGGTGACCACGGCGTGGAACGGGCCGCGGATGGCCTTGAGCTGCTGGCCGGGCTTGATGCGGCGCGGGTCGGGGATGTTGTTGATGCGGATGAGCAGGTCGGAGGTGATGTTGAAGCCGGCGGCGATCTTCACGAGACGGTCGCCGGGCTGGATGGTGTAGGCGGTGGCGTGCGGGTCATCGCGGTAGGGGCGGGGACTGAAGACCAACTGTTCGCCGGCCTTGCCCAGCAGCTCGCGGGCTTCATCCAGCTCGGGTCCGGCGAAGTGGCCGGAGAGCAGCTCGTCGTTGAGGATGCGCTGCACGGCCAGCGGGTCGGTGGCGAGCTTGCTGCGGGCGTCGATGAGGGGAGTGCGGGCGCGGGTGATGACGATGTCGGGGATGGGTGTCGGCGGGGCTGTCGGGGCGGGCGCGACGGCGGGCGCGGTGGTTGGGGCGATGGCGGTGTTGGTTGGCGCGGTGGTGGGAGCGACGAGGTTGGTGGCGAGGACGAGCAGGGGGCTGAGCTTGTCGGGTGAGAGCTTGTCGGGCGCGGGCGCGAGGTTATTGGGGGGGTGGTCGGTGGGTGTGGCGGGGAGGATGCGGCCGGTGGGGAGGGGCGGGGCCGATTTGCTATTTCTTGCTGTGATGAGGAGGACGACGGCGAGGGAAAGAATTAAGAAGACGACCAGGGTGCGGCTGGCGCGCATCCGAACGCGAGTCATGAGAACCTCCGTGTTCTCGAATGTCCGGCACAGCCGGACCTACGATGTCCGGCAGAGCCGGACCTACGATTCACGGGCGGGAGGCCCATGTTACGATTTGATCAGATTTGGCGTGAATCGCCGCACTGACTGATCGGTCACCAGCATACCGAGCGGCATGTCATGTGCAAGGACGGGGAGGGTATCAACGATTTGTTCCTGGAAAGCGAGGCCGCAGGAGAGGCCGGAGAATTCGGGGAGGGCGAGGAAGCGGTCGTAGAATCCCATGCCGCGGCCGATGCGGTGGCCGGTGGGGGTGAAGCCCAGGCCGGGGACGACGACCAGGTCGATGTATTCGGTGGGGATCGGTTTGCCGGCGATGGGTTCCTTGATGCCGGGGCCGGTGGTGGTCATGCCGGTCTGGAGGGTGGTGATCTCGACGGGCATCATGCGGCGCTGGTCCCAACTGACCTTGGGGACGACGACGGTTTTTCCATCCTGCCAACAGCGCAGGGCGAGGGGCGCGGTCTCGATTTCGGAGGGGGTGCTGAGGTAGAGCATGACGGTGCGGGCGGCCTGGAACTCGGGGGTGCGGATCAGGAAGCCGCAGGCGGCCACGCTTTTCTGATGGCGCTGGGCCTCGGTAATGGAAGCCAGCTTGGCGCGAAGCGCCTTGCGAATTTCCGCCTTATTCAATTCACTCAAAGCATTCCTCCGCTAATCCGCCAGGAACACAGGTGGGCGATGCCCAGGTTATTCAGACACCTTTGATCCCTCGTTGTCAGGTGGCTGTTGCCGGCGGCCCCGCAACTCCTCCAGGCGCTGACGGATCTTTTCCTCAAGCCCGTGATCCGTCGGCCGGTAGTAGATCTTATCCACGCCAAGGTAATCCTGTTGAACAAATCCCCCCTGATAATCGTGGGGGTACTGATAATTTGCGCCGTGTCCGAGCCTCGCCGATCCGGAATAGTGCGCGTCTCTAAGATGTTTCGGCACAGGGAGCGTCCTACCTTCACGAACATCCGCCATGGCGGCCCAGATTGCCAGCGCCGAGGCGTTGGATTTGGGGGCAACAGCCATGTAAATGGCTGCATGAGCAAGAGTTAGCTGTGCCTCGGGCATTCCGATCTTTTCCACAATATCAAACGCGGCGGCGGCCACGACGATGGCCATGGGGTCGGCGTTACCGATGTCTTCGCTCGCCAGAATAGCTATACGACGGGCGATGAAGCGAGGGTCTTCGCCGGCTTCGAGCATCCTGGCCACCCAATAAACTGCCGCATCGGGGTCGGAGCCGCGCATGGATTTGATGAGGGCGCTGGCGGCGTCGTAGTGCTCGTCGCCGATGCCGTCGTAGACGATCGCCTTTCGTTGCATGGATTGTTCGGCGATGTCGAGGGTGATGTGGAGGGGCTTGTTTGTTGTTTGTGGTTTGTTGTCTGTAGTGCTTTCAGAAAGGATGGCGACTTCCAGGGCGGAGAGGGCGCGGCGGGCGTCGCCGTCGGACATGGTGGCCCAGAGATTGAGGGCGGCGTCGTCGAGTTGGATGTGGAGATGGCCGAAGCCGTGGTCTTTGTCGGAGATGGCGCGGTGGATGAGGGATTTGATGTCGTCTTCGGACAGGGGGGTGAATTGGAAGATCTGGGAGCGGGAGACGAGGGGGGAGTTGACGGCGAAGAAGGGATTTTCGGTGGTTGCGCCGACGAGGAGGACGTGGCCGTTTTCGACGTCGGGGAGAAGGATATCTTGTTGCGCGCGGTTGAAGCGGTGGATCTCATCGAGGAAGAGGACGGTGCGCTGATTGTTGAGGCCGAGGCGTTCTTTGGCGTCGTCGAGGACTTTTCTTACTTCTTTCACGCCGACGGCGCTGGCGTTGAGTTGCTCGAAATAAGATTTGGAGTAGTTGGCGATGAGCTGGGCGAGGGTGGTTTTGCCGGTGCCGGGGGGGCCGTAGAAAATCACGCTGCTGAGACGGTCGGCTTCGAGCATGCGGCGGAGGAGCTTGCCTGGGCCGAGGAAGTGCTGCTGGCCGACGAATTCGTCGAGGGTGCGGGGACGCATGCGGGCGGCGAGAGGGGCGGCGGCGTCGAGGTTTTTCTGGCGGTTGCCGGCGAAAAGGTCCATAGAGGGAATCATATGCCATCGACAGCGCGGAAGCCTCGTGTCGAGGATGTGAAACGCGAAACGTGAAACGTGAAGCGAGTTAGTCATGGGTGGGTGGCTCCATTGTCCGGCACAGCCGGACGTACGGGAACTGAAACGTGAAGACGTGAAGCGAGTAATTCATGGGTGGTTGCCTCCGTTGTCGGGGGTTGCGGTGGCGGAGGGGTTGGCGAAGCGGGGGAGGTGTTTGTCGGGGCGCTGGGTGGGGAGGAGGCGGTGGCAGTTCATGAGGATGGGTTGGAAGCGGTGATCGCGGCCCTGCTCGTCGTAGAGCTGCATCCACCATAGGTGGGGGCCGGGGTCCTGGAGGAGCTGATAGTAGAAGGTGTCCTGGGGAGTGGGTGGGGGGAAGTCGGGGCGCTTTTCCAGAGGGGA
>JBGPEF010000165.1:0-9972 GCA_041482675.1 Tepidisphaeraceae bacterium
AAATCGCAAATCGCAAATCGCAAATCGCAAATTCCTCACACGTTCACCACCACCGTCTTCCCCGCCGCATTCTTATACGTCAGCGTCTTCGGCCACCACGCCCCGCCCTTCTGCTGCCCGTCAATAATCCCCTCATACTGCCCATTAAACGCATCCTTCTTGAACGGCTGGCTCACGTCCGGCGCGAGCCTGTCCAGATCGAACCACTTGCTGATCGCATCCGGCGTCTTCCGCACGTTTGAGAGAATCATCGATGCAAACAGATCCACCACGTTGCTGTGCGTAATCGGCGAGTTCTTCGGCCCCACGTTCATAATAAACGTCTCATCCGCCGTCGCCGCCGCCGCTGGCGTGCCATAATCGCTGCCAATGAATGCCAGCGAATACCGCGATCGCGCCGCAAAATTCGCTCCCGAGAAAAACGTCCCCGGAATATCCGTCGCCGGGTCCAGCGCCACAAATCGATTCACCCCTCCGCTGATCTTCTGTGCCAGTTGATCTCCCACCAATCCACCCAGACTGTGCCCCATGATGTTGATCTTCGACGAGGGAATCCCCCAGCTCCTCAGCTTGTCGGCCGCAAACTGCGCCGCTATCGGCGCCCACATCGCCGCGTCAAACACGTTCGACGTTGTGGATGCATCGCTCCAATCCAGCAACAGCACCTGGTCGGTCCGTGAAGTTTTATCCACCGCCCCGGCCAGCCGCGACAGCGCAATCGGCCGCCCCGGCGCTCCCCAGCCATGGATCAGCACCCAGGTTTCCTTTTTCTTCGAGATCGGCTGCGATGAATCATTCGAGAACACCAGCGCAACATCCTTCTGCTCGCTCCCCTTGCTGATCCTCCCCCAGTTCAAATCCGCCTGGAGCTGCATGCGATACGCACTCCCCTTGAATCCGCCGCCGGCATAGACACGGATGTAATAGGTCCCACCATTGATAAACCGGCTGATCTGCTCGCCCCTCTTTCCGGCATTATCACTGGTGGACAGCAGACCACCGCTGCTTCCCAGAAGCTGCACATCCACATTGCTCTTCAGCCCGCTGAGCGTCAGGTTGAAATTCCCCTTGTTCGCCACCTGAAATTTAAAAAAATCCGCCCGATCGCTCTTGGAGAGGGAATCGGTGAATCGCTTGATCCCACCCAGGCTCCCCAGGTCCGCCGCCGCCGCCATGCTCCCGCCCGGATCGGAGCTAAAGGTCGCCCACGCCGATAACAACGTTCTCGATTCCAGTTGTTCAATCATTGCCATACCTATCTGCATTTCCAGACCAGCCAAGCTCGACCGTGCGCTCACGAGCTCGTCCATTCCTTTTACTATCTTTCCGCCTTTGCTGACTACTGACCAAAATCTCGTTACACTACTTGGTCCGGCGCAACGACCGGCCTCTACTGGATTTTGGTACGGTGGGCGCCGCCCACGATTGATCCGGATTTCCGTAGGGTGGGCACCGCCCACCGTTTTGGCTGGTAGGGTGGGCAATGCCCACCAGTGTGCTTTAAGTCCCAGTTCGCGGGAGTTGTGAGATATGTCCGTTCTCGACCGATTCGCACGCCCAATCCTCGATCTCGAAAAACAGCGCGGCGAACGCTTCGTGCAAAACGGCAGCGTGGATATTCATCTCCCCCCCGACAGAACCCTCCGCGGAATGGTCGTAGATGACAAGCAACGCTTCGACACCGTCCTCCCCTGGTTCCCCGGAGCCGTAAACGGGTATCTCTGTCAATGCGACACTTTCAAAGGCGGCGAGATTTGCGCGCATCTCGTCGGCACCGCCCTGTGCGCTCAAAAGGAGGGCCTGATTCCACCGGAAAACCATAAGCCCCGTGAAACCGCCCCGCGCCGCCGCGGCCGCGATCCCATGTGGCTCTCTTCCACCGGCCAGCTTCGCCGCGCCACCGATATCGATGAGCCCCGCCCAGCAGTCAGGCATCAGCCATCCCTCCCATCGTGGAGAAAGCAGTTATCTCGACTCAAGGAAACCGCACCCCAACCGCCAGGGCAGGATATTTGGCCCGCCGGCCGCGTCATTCTCTATGTCATCGATATCCCCGCGTCGCTGGAGGCTCGATCCCTGGTGATCCGCCTCGCAGCCCGCGACCGCAAGACCAACGGCCAGTGGTCCAAGCCAAAAACCCGCGGCCTCTCCTTCCCGGATCTCCCCTATCTTCCCGATTCGCACGACCAGCAGATCCTCGCCCTCCTCAAAGGCGGCACACCGCGCCACGAGTTCCAATTCTCCTACGATCCAACCTATCGCGTCCCGGAGACGCTTCAGCGCATGATCCTGCCCATGATCTGCCGCACCGGCCGCGCCCTTCTCTCCCCCGAACCCGATACCGATGAGCTTCGCGAGCTTGCCCTTGATGAGGGCACGCCATGGGAATTTCGGGTTGAAGCCCGCCGCGATGAGATAGCCCAGCACTACACATTCACCGGCCTGCTTCGCCGCGGCGAGGAACAGGTGCCCATCTCCCGCCCCCTCCTCACCACCGCCGGCGGGCTGGTCATCTTTGACACCACGCTTGCCCTGCTTGACCACCACGACGCCCATCATTGGCTCCTGCTCCTGCGGCATCAGAAAACCATCGTGGTTCCCTTCGCCCAATCCGATGAATTGCTCAACGAAATGCTCGGCCTCTCCCACCTCCCGCCCCTCGACCTGCCCCCCGAGCTTCAGGTCGAGACCATCAAGCCCACGCCAAAACCGCGCCTGCGCATCCGCACCCCCGGCCGCGATGAATTCCGCCCCGAGCGCCTCCGCGCGGAGCTGACCTTCGACTACGACGGCAAAATCGTCCGCCACGAAATCGACCCGACCAAAACCGTTTTCCAGCCGCAGCGCCGCCGACTGATCATCCGCGAAACCGCCGCCGAGCGCACCTTCGCCCGGCGTCTCCACGAAATCGGCCTGCGCGAGGCCCACGACTTCTCCCGCGGCGGCCCGGAATACTGGTTCAACCGCAAGCACCTCCCCCGCATCATCCGACTCCTCGCCACCGAGCACTGGCACATCGAGGCCGAGGGCAAGCTCTATCGCCAGTCCGCCTCGATGAAGCTGCGCGTCAGCTCCGGCATCGACTGGTTCGAGCTGCGCGGAAACGTCGATTTCGACGGCCAGTCGGCCAGTTTCACCGACGTCCTCTCCGCTCTCCGCAAAGGCCAAACCACTATCACCCTCACCGACGGCACCGTCGGCCTCCTCCCCGAGTCCTGGCTTCGCAAATACGGCCTCCTCGCCGCCGTCGGCTCCGAAGAAGAAGATTTTCTCAAATTCTCCGCCACCCAGGCCGGCCTGCTCGATGCATTGCTCGCCTCGCAACCCGAGGCCACCTGGGATGAAAGTTTCGAGCGCACCCGCGCCGAGCTGCGCAATTTCGAAGGCGTCCAGGCCCTCGAAGCGCCAGAGTCATTCGTCGGCGAGCTTCGCGCCTATCAAAAAGAGGGCCTCGGCTGGTTCCGTTTCCTCGAACGTTTCGGCTTCGGCGGCTGCCTCGCCGACGACATGGGCCTCGGCAAAACCGTCCAGGTCCTCGCCCTCCTCGCCTCCCGAAAAACCCTGAACCCTGAACCCCGAACCCTGAACCCTTCTTTAGTTGTGGTGCCCAAATCCCTCGTCTTCAACTGGCAGGAAGAATCCAAACGCTTCACCCCCGCCCTTCGCATCCTCGACCACACCGGCATCGACCGCCTCAAGGCCACCGATCATCTCTCCGACTACGACCTGGTCATCACCACCTACGGCACCCTCCGCCGCGACGCCGCCTTCCTCAAGGATGTCGATTTCGACTACGTCATCCTCGACGAAGCCCAGGCCATCAAAAACCCCCAAAGCGAATCCGCCAAAGCCATCCGCCTCGTCAAAGGCCGCCATCGCCTCGCCCTCTCCGGCACTCCCGTCCAGAATCATCTCGGCGACCTCTGGTCCCTCTTCGATTTTCTCAACCCCGGCATGCTCGGCCACGCCAGCGTCTTCACCGGCCCCAACGGCTCCCTCCGCAACCCCGATGAGCCCATGCGCATCATGCTCTCCCGCGCCCTCCGCCCCTTCATCCTCCGCCGCACCAAGGAACAAGTCGCCGCCGATCTCCCGGCCAAATACGAGCAAACCCTCTACTGCGAGCTCGAACCCCCGCAGCGCAAGCTCTACGACGACCTCCGCGCCCGCTATCGCCAGGAATTGCTGCAGCAAATCGACCGCCAGGGCCTCGCCCGTTCCAAAATCCAAATCCTCGAAGCCCTCCTCCGCCTCCGCCAGGCCGCCCTGCACCCCGGCCTCATCGACAGCTCGCGCCTCGCCGAACCCTGCGCCAAACTCGACCTGCTGATCCCCCGCCTCGAAGAAATCATCGACGAAGGCCACAAAGCCCTGGTCTTCTCCCAGTTCACCAGCATGCTCTCCATCGTCCGCACCGCCCTCGACGCCAAAGGCATCGTCTACGAATATCTCGATGGCAAAACCCGCGACCGCCAGGAGCGCATCGAGCATTTCCAGTCCGACCCCGCCTGCCCCCTCTTCCTCATCTCCCTCAAAGCCGGCGGCCTCGGCCTCAACCTCACCGCCGCCGACTACGTCTACCTCCTCGACCCCTGGTGGAACCCCGCCATCGAAACCCAGGCCATCGACCGCGCCCACCGCATCGGCCAGGACAAACCCGTCCACGCCTGCCGCATCATCGCCAAGGACACCGTCGAAGAAAAAGTCCTCAGCCTCCAACAATCCAAACGAAGCCTCGCCGACGCCATCATCACCGCCGACAACTCCCTCCTGAAATCCATCGCCCGCGAAGACCTCGAGCTCCTCCTCTCATGACTACCATTGGCTTACCCTTTCCACTCCATTACAATGAGTTGAGAAGGCAGCAGAATGATCCCTACCGCAAACCGATACATCAGCCGTGAACCCAATATCCTGGGTGGTGAGCCGATTATCACCGGCACGCGCACTCCCGTCCGGGCAATAATCGAAATTTGGCGCAGCGGGGCCGCTCCCGAGCAGATCGCCGCCAGCTTGCCGCATCTCACGCTCGCGCAAATCTTCGACGCGCTCAGTTATTACAGCGACAACCAGCGCGAGATAAACGAGCTGATCGAGCGCAATCGTATCCCGGACAGCAAAATTGATCCTCGCGTGAAGTGATCCGTGAATCGACTCTTCATCCACCTCTATCTCGACGAAGATGTCGATGTCTTGGTTGCAGATCTCTTGCGCAGCCGTGGCTTTGATGCCACCACCACGCTCGATGCCGCTCGCACTGGCTCTGGTGATGAAGAGCAGCTTCTATATGCCACTGAGCACGAGATGGCCCTGCTGACGCACAACCGCGTGCACTTCGAAGACATTGCAACTCGTTATTGGCAAACGGGCCAGACCCACGCCGGCATCTTCATTGCAACTCGGCACCCACCACCGCAAATTGCTGGTCGCCTCCTGATCCTTCTCAACCAAATCACCGCCGATGAAATGAAAAACCAACTACTGTACCTCTGAGCTCCTCAGCCCGCTTCTCCCCATGTTCCAATCGATCCGCCAACACCCGCAGTGCCAGCGCCTGCACTCGCGCAATCGCCTCCTGTCGGGTCTTTCCGTACGCCATCGTCCCCGGCAGATCCGGCACCTCCGCCAGCCACCGTCCGTCCACCTCACGCTCTACTTCAATACTCATTCTCTTTTTCATCTCATCACCTGGGGTGGCATGGGCAGCCGTACTCGGATGCCCGTGCTCTATGAACTCTCTACCTCGGCGGCCCATGCGTCGTACTCGGATCCAACCCGTGCTCCACCGGCAACCTCACCGTAAACGTCGATCCCTCCCCCTGCTTGCTCTGCACGCTGATGCTTCCCTCATGTTCCGTCACAATCTTCCTCGCCACCGCCAGCCCCAACCCTGTCCCCCGGTTCCCTTTGGTCGAATGAAACAGCTCAAACATGTGCTTCATCATCGGCTCCGGAATCCCGCTCCCGTTGTCCACCACTTCCAACACCATCTGCTTGCTCTCCGCGTCATATCGGCACGACACGTTGATCAATCCACCCTGCGAGCCCACCGCATCCAGCGCATTGCTCAATAAATTCATCAGCACCTGGTGAATCCCATCCGGATCCACCGGCACCGGCGGCATGTCCCGGTCCACATCCGCCACCACCATCGCACCCTTCGTATTCGCCGGCGTCGCGATCAGCTCCACGCACTCCTCAATAATTTTCCGCGGATTCACCAATTCCAGCCGCGGCTCCCGCTCCTTGCTGTACGCCAGCAGATTCAGTGTCAGGTTATAAATCTTCTCCAGGTTCCTCTCCACCACCCCCCACCCCTTGCTCGACTGCTGCAAATTCCCCGACCTCAGCCCCATCTCCACCACATCCGCCCCCCCGCGCAGCGCCTGCAAAATATTCTTGATCGAATGCGACAGCGCCGCCGTCGTCTCCCCAATCGCCGCCATCCGCTCCGCCTGAATCCCCTGCTGATACAGCTTCGCATTCTGAAGCGCCAACCCCGCCTGCAATCCAATCGTCGTCAATAATCTCAGCTGCTCCGGCGCATAAGTGTAATTCTTCACCGAGCTGTCGATATAAATCACCCCCACGATCTCATCCCCATCCTTCCCATCCAGCCTCCGCGCCTTGATCGGTACGCACAGCGCCGACCGAATCCCCAGGCTGTGAACGCTCTTGCCCGCGCTGAACCGCCGGTCCGCCATCGCATTGCTCGACAGCACCCCCTGCCCATTGTCGATCACATAATTGATGATCGTCCGCGATGCGTGAATCTTCTCCCCCTGCGCTGATGTCACCGGCAGCTTCCCATCCGCATCCTGATCCTCCCTCGTCCGCACCACCTTCGGAATCAGCTCCTCCCTCTTTTCCCCCAGCAGCAGAATCATCCCCCGATCCGCCTTCACGTGCTCGAACACCAGGTCCATCACCACTTCCAAAACCTGATCGACCTTGAAATTACTCCCCAGCGCCGCCCCCAGTTGATGCAGCATCTTCAGGCTCGACATCGCCGCCGCGCTCGGCTCCGGCACCGCCAGCACCATCGAGTCATCGCTCGACGGAATCGTCGCCATGATCGCGCTGTCCATCCCCATCTCTTCCCCGGCCAGTTTCACATTCCCCCCGCTCGTTCGCGTCACGCCCGGCTGCGCCCCAAACACCATCAGCGTCCGCCCCACGCGAATCTGGTCCCCCAGCTTCAACCCGTGCGTCCCCGTCACCCGAATCCCGTTCACATACGATCCATTCGAGCTCCCCAGATCGTGCAATTCCCAATCCCCATTCTGCGGCACCAGCTCGCAATGCCGCCGGCTCACCGTGTTATCGGAGAGCGGCAACTGCCGGCTCTCACGCCCCACCAGCGCAGGCGCATCCGGCAGCTCGTATCGGCGGCCCTTGTCCGGCCCTTGTAAAACGAGCAATGTTAGCACAGCCCATAGTCTACGTTCCCCCCGCCCAAAAAACACCCAAACCCCTCCCACTTCCGCCCCCTTCTCCTCAATCCGCGTAAAACTGCGTCATTTGCGCCATCTGGTCCCCCACTTCTTCTGAATTCTGAATTCTGAATTCTGAGTTCTGAATTCTATTTTTTTTTCTTCTTCTCCTCCTTGATCGCCGCCGTCTTCATAAACATCGGCCCCTTCTCCTCCTTCATCACCACGTTGTTGTACCGCAGCAACGTCCCCTTCGCCTTCTCCATCGCCTCCAGCGCCACGTTATACGCCACCGCCGCCCGGATCTCCTGCCGCTCCGCATCCGCCAGCGCTGCCTGCCGCGACAATTTCAATTCCACAAACGTCGGCGTCAGCGGCTCCCGCGCCTGCTCGCGCAGCTCAATGTATTTCAGCGCATCGAACGCCGCGAATCTCGACCGCCGCGACGCCACCAGCTCGTCCCACGCCTCCCGCTGATTGTTCAGCGCCACCACCACGTCCGCCGCCACCTGAGCGGCCGCCAGCCGCCACTGATCGATCGCCTGTTGCCGCTGGAGCAGCGTCCTCTGATAGATCGCCCGCGCCTGCCGGTTCCCAATCGGCACCTCAAACTGAAACCCCAGCCCAAAAGTGATGAAATCCGTATTCGACTGGCTCTTCACCGCGTCATTGAAATTGAAACCCAGCCCCTCCAGCCCAACCTGCGCTGTGATGTTCAACTGCGGCAGCACATTGTTCTCCGCCGCTTTCACCACCGTCCCGGCCGAATCGATCCGCAACGACTGCTGCATCAATTCCAGCCGGTTTTGCAGCCCCGTCTCAATCTGGTCCGAAAGCTCATACTTGATCGGGTCCTCCACCGGCTCATCCGTCGGCACGATCAAAATCTGGCTCGTCGGCGGCAGGTCCGGATCGTTCATTAACACCTTCAACTGCGCCGTCAATTCCACAATCTGGAATCGCTGCTTGACCAGCTCGACGTTCCGCGCCTCCAGCGTTGCCCGCGACTGCGACACCTGCACGTCCGACACATCGATCCTCGCCCCCATCCGGTTCACCAGCAGGTCCAGCATTTTCTCGGTTTCCGTCAGCAGCCCTTCCTGGATCCTCACCTCCCGATGCGCCAACACCAGCTTCCAATAAGTCTCCTCCACTTTCTGCAACTGGTCCTCCAGCTTGTTGCGGAAATCCAGCAGGCTGATCCGATAGTCATTCCGCGCAATCGTGATCCGCGCCAAATTCGCCGCCGCCCCAAAATCCCGCAACAGCGGCTGCGTGATCGAGAGCGTCAGGTCGTTTTGATAAAAAGAGGGCTGCGTCGCGGCCGCGGTGAACAACTGCCCCGGCCTCACAAATGACGCCGTCCTCTGCACCTCATACTTCAACTCCATCTGCCCACCGGTCGTCAGATTCTGCTTAATCCCTCCCGACAGGCTCTGCGTGAAAATCTTCAGCGGGTCCAGGCTCCCACCGCCAATCCCCTGCGGATAAGCCTGCTGAATCTGCCCATCCGCGAACAACGTCGGATCAAACCGCGACTCCGCCTCCAAAATCCGCGCCTCATCAATCCCCGCCTGATACCCCGCCACACGCACCTCCAGGCTGTTCACCACCGCCCGGTGAATCGCCTCCTGAAGCGTCATCGGCAATTCCTTCCCATACGTCTTCGGCGCCTGCAAATACGGCCGCGACGTCGGCTCCCGCTTCTCATTCATCGCCGGCTCCAGCGCACTGGGCATCGCCGGCAGCTCCTGCGGCCTCTCCTCCCGCGCATTCTCAATCTGAATCTGCTCGATCCGCTTCGGATCAAACGGCGGCGGCTGCGAAAACCCACACCCACTCACCAGCCCCGCCCCAGCCAGCAACACCATCATCCAGATATTTCTTGGTTTCATAATCCCTTTAGCTCTCAAACCAACCATCCATCCGCGCCCCGCGCACCGCGCAATCTTCCCCTCTTTTCATCTCGATTCCAAAGCCTCTCGCCATCCCCACAAAACTCTCCACCACGAGTTGGCCTTCGTGCCTTCGTGCCTTCGTGTTTAACTCTTTTGCCTTGTGCTCAACTCTTCTTCCACAATCGGCCGGTATCATAGATACGGCCTCACCACTTGCCAAATCGCCCTCCCCCCAAACCCAATCAGCGTCAATCCCCCCGCCAAATTCGCCAGCGCCACCGCCCGCCTTTTGCTCTTCCTCCCCGCCACGCTCATCAGCGCTGCAAAAAAACACACCCACCCAAACGTCCCCGCCGCCACCCCCGCGCACAGCATCGGCATCTCCCCACCCTCCTTCACCCCTGTCATCTTCGGCGCAAAGAACCAGAATGCCAGTGTCATCGGATTCAGCGCCGTCATCACCACACCGGTCAGATAATTCCTCCGCGGCCGCGGCCCACCCTCCGCCTCCGGCTCCGTCCACTGCTTCCGCGCACTCCTGAGGCATTCAATCCCCAGCAATATCAAAAACGCCCCACCCGCCACCCCCATCCCCAGCATCACCCGCGGATAATCCAGAAATAACCTTACGCTCAATGATG
>JBGPEF010000166.1:0-9940 GCA_041482675.1 Tepidisphaeraceae bacterium
ATCACCCTCAGCTTCTACAACGGTGAAACGGAAATTACAGGTCTTTCCGGAAATCCGGGAGATCTTCCCGGAAATACGGTACTCCCCGACGTGCATGTCTCGAATTCGCAGAGTCTCATCATCGATGCCGGCACGAAGGATTCTTCCATCCCCGACGACACCATCAGCATTTACTCCACCGGCAGTTTTTCGGGTGGCTCCACCACTCTCGGAATCAACTCCGGAGCCGGCAACAATTACCTCAGCGTTGACCGTGGCGTTGTGAATCTCAACACCAATTTCGGAGGCCCCGCTGGCGCCAATCTGGTCATCACCGCCTTCGATGACTCTGTCGTCAATCTCCCCAGCTCACAAACTCTCAAATTCATCAATCTCAACGACAATTCGCGAATGAACATCGCCGGCTCAGGCAAGGTGCTCCGCACCAGCGGCCTCACTCTCCATCCCAACGCCATCCTCGACCTCGACAGCAACGACATGATCGTCCAGGCCACCGCCGGCACTCGCCAAACTCTCCTCGCCTCCATCGCCGCCTCGATCAAATCCGCCCGCAACACCAGCCCCACCCGATGGCAGGGCAAGGGAATCACCAGCTCCGCCGCTGGCGCCGACGCGACCCGCATCACCGGCCTCGCCGCCATCCTCAACGACAACGGCGGCGGCGTCCTCTACCCCACTTTCGACGGCCAATCCGTCGACATCAACAGCATCCTCGTGAAATACACCTACGAAGGCGATGCCAACGTCAGCGGCCAGATCAATGCCGACGATTACGCCGCCATCGACTCCGGTTTTGCCAGCCACGCAACAGGTTATGCGAACGGTGATTTCGACTGGAGCGGCTCAATCAACTCCGACGACTTCTTCACCATCGACCGCGCCTATTCCGCCCAAGGCGCAACCCTCGGCGGAGTGATCGAACCCCCACGAGCCCCTCTCGCCGCGGAAGTCACCCCCTCATCCCCATCAACCCCCGAATCAGCCCCCGACGCTCCCGTGAAATCCGTAGGGGCGGCTTCAGCCGCCGTCCCCCCGGCAACCCCAACCGAAACCGCAAAACGCTCCAAACACCGCCATCACAAACGATCTGTTGATGACTCCCGCGTCTGGAACCCCAAAACCCCCAACTCCGACTCCCTCACGCGCTTCCTCCGTCGCTTTTGAGCCGCCCCTCATCCCACTTCACCCGAATCTCCCGATCACCCTTCAAAAACTCCCCCAGCGGCCCCCCGATCAATTCACCTCTCCACCCGCGCAACAGCCTTCCATCCTGCTGATTCGAATTCCGGCTCGGATGCCTCAATAATCTCGCGATCTCCTGCCTGCTCGTCACCAGCGATGGATCAATTCCCCTCCCATGACACCACGCCTGCACCGTCGCCCACAGCGAATCCGTCGCGAATCGTTCCCGCGGCGATTCCTCCGACTGCGTCAGCTTCGGCCGCTCCGCCTCCGGCAGCGCCAGCCCTTTCTTAACCGCCTCCACCATCGCCTCCCCCTCATCAAGCTCCACCGGCCGCGGCAATCCCCGCACCCGCGCCAATCCCTCCACCTCGATCACCGGCCTGCGCGCCAGCTCCAGCAGAATCTCATCCCGCACATAACTTCTCGGCGGACTGTCGTATCGCTTCGCCGCCGCCTCACGCCAGATATAAAGTTCACGCAGCACCGCCGCCCCCTGCGGCGGCAACACGTTCGACCCGCGCAGCCGCGTGTACTCCATCGCCGGATCGGGCCGATACAGCTTCGGATCGCACAGCGCTTCACTCTCCTCCTGCGCCCACCGCAAATGCCCCAGCTCATTCAGCCGCGAAACAATCGCCGCGTGCAGCGCTGGCAGATACCGCACATCATCCGCCGCGTATCTCAATTGCACGCTCGTCAGCGGCCGCTGGTCCCAGTGCGTGAACGTAAACCCCTTCCCCAGATGCACCCCCACCATCTCCCTCGCCAGCTTCGACAATCCGGCCGGATACGAAAGCCCCACGAACCCGCTCGCCAGTTGCGTATCAAAAATATTTGCCGGCGCCCGATTCAAAATCCGAAACACCGGCTCCAGGTCCTGTTGCCCCGCATGCACGATCTTTTCAATCGCCGGATCGACGATCAGCTCCCAGAACGGCTTCAGATCCAGCCCCGCCAGCGCATCGATCAGCGCCACCCGCTCCGTCGTCGCCACCTGGATCACGCACAGCTTGGGATGGTAAGTCAGCTCACCGATGAATTCGCTGTCATACGCAAACCGTCCCGCCTCCCGGAGATGCTCGATCAGTTCCGCCACCTCCTCCGCCGTCGTCAGCAGCGCTGGCTGCGTCTTGGAAACCAGCGGATGATCCGGGATGGTGGCCGGCTTCCCCTCATCCTGCGCATGCGCGGATTCATGGCTCCTCGCCCGGTAGTCGTGGCGTGGGTTGCGCTTGCGGCGACTCTCGCTCTTCTTTCCTGTTCCTTCAGACATGCAGCAGCCTCAAAGACCTCTACTTATACGTTCCCTTTGCCATTAGCGGGAGATGTGTAAACACTTACAACATTATGACTCAGCCCGCCCGCCCGGGTCCCATTGCCGGATTCCCTCATTGCCCATTTTCCCTTTTATCGTTGATTCAGCTACCCATCCTGCTAGACTTGCGGCCTCCAGATGGCGTTGTTTGGATATGTTGTTGCCGGGTTTTCAGGGAGTGCGGGAATGATTGACACGGGGCCAGCCGGCGGGCGCGACGGTGCCGAATCGACTGCCGAGGGGGATGCCATGACCCTCTCGCGCCTCCGCCACGACATCCGCAATTGCCTCAACACCATCAAGCTTTCCACCGCGCTCCTGCATCGCCAGCGCGGTGATAAACCGGGTCTCGAATCCCTTCGCGAGATCGACAAGGCCGCCGACGGCATCAATGAGCTCGTCAGCCGCTTTATGGGCGATGCCGACGCGCCCGGCCTGTTTCAGCCTAATTCTGACCCGGCCAGCGCAGAGAAATAATTCGCATTTTCCTCCGCCGTGGAGGACCGACATGTCGCCTCAGCTGCATCGTCCCCGGCAGGTTGACCCGATTAAACGATTCGGGATAATTCGCGGACATTATTGGACGCAACGCCATCCCTGCGACCTGGATGGTTTATTCGTCCTCCCCGCCGCCCTCGGCCGTGGCGTATTGGCTCGATTGACTGGCCCCCCGGCGGAACAAAAGATAGAATACGTTTCGCACAGCGGAAGCAGACCACTTATCCAGATGGGAAGGTCCCATGAACCTCGACTACGCTGTTGATCGTTTGTATGACGCGGGATGGCTCCCTGCCGGTGACACTGCTGTCGAGCGCCTGCCCGATGGCCGCTGGTTTCCCTCAATGGCCGCCATCCAGCGCGAATTCGCGCAAGCCGGCCTCCAACTGTCCATCAAGCACAACCTGATGTTCAGTTGTTACCGCGCCACCTGGGCCCCCGCCGACGAGCGCCTCGACGTCGATCACGACGCCGACGAGCGCCACGGCACGGTGATCGGCGCTTGCGAGCGCGAAGCCGCCGTCTACGCTCTCGCTCAGATCCGTTCCTCTTCAGGCATCCGTCAGCTCGCCATGGCGTAAAACGTGCCTCCCGCCCGTTGCATTTAAGCTCCGCAACGCTTCCGATCTTCCCCTCCATTTATAATGGCCCGCCCTCCGCGCCCGGCTATCGTTATTGAACCGTAGGGTTCGCTGTGCGAACCTTTACGCGAATCGTTAACCGGAGCAAGCATGAGACGAACCCCCATAATCGCAGCAGCAGCCATTGTCCTCTTCCTTCTGATCCTCGTCCCCAGTTGCAGCTACAACAGCCTGGTCCACAAATCCCAGGCCGTCGATCAGCAATGGGCCCAGGTCCAGAGCGTCTATCAACGCCGCGCCGATCTGATCCCCAACCTCGTCACCACCGTCAGCGGCGCTGCCAATTTCGAAAAATCCACCCTCACCGAAATCACCAACGCCCGCGCCTCCGTCGGCCGCGTCAATCTCCCCGCCGCCCCCTCCGACCCCGCCCGCCTCGCCGAATATGAACAAGCCCAGGGCCAGCTCTCCTCCGCCCTCTCCCGCCTCCTCGTCGTCGCGGAGAACTACCCAACCCTGAAGGCAACCACCAACTTCCGGGATTTGCAGGCCGAGCTCGAAGGCACCGAAAATCGCATCAGCGTCGAGCGCGGCCGCTTCAACGACGCCGTCGCCGGCTACAACACCTCCATCAAAACCTTCCCCAACGTGATCGTCGCCGGCCGCATGGGATTCCAGCCCAAACCCTATTTCAACGCCGCCCCCGCAGCACAAACCGTCCCGAAAGTACAGTTCGATGCCTTCACCAAACCCTCGCGCTGAACAACCTGTGAAACGCTTCAACACTGCTTCTCGTGCCACTGGCAGCTTGCTGCCAGTGCTCCTTGGCATCGCGATCCTTCTCGCTCATTGCCAATCGCTCCTCGCCGCCGAGGTCATCCCCCCTCGCCCCCAGGGAACCTACGTCAACGACTACGCCAACGTCCTCTCCCGCTCCACCGCGGCCGAACTGGATCGCAAGCTCAGGGACTTTGAATCCCAATCCAGCAATCAGGTCCTCGTCGTCATCTATCCAAAGATGCAATCCGATTCCGCCATCGACGACTACGCCATTCGCGTCGCCCAGGCCTGGGGCGTCGGCCGAAAGGACCGAAAAAACGGCGTCGTCCTCTTCATCTTCGTCCAAGACCGCAAGATGACCATCCAGGTCGGCTACGGCCTCGAAGGCCCACTCCCCGACATCACCGCCAAACGCATCATCGAAGATGAAATCAAACCTCACTTCCGCACCAACGACTACGACGGCGGCCTCAGCGCTGGCGTCGATGCCATCATCAAAGCCACCAAGGGCGAATACAAAGGCCGCGGCGGCGTCCAGCGCTTCGCCTGGTTCGGCCCGCTTTTCGTCCTCATCGGCATTTGGGTTCTCATCGCCTGGATCAGACGCCAGGTCCGAGGCGCCATCTACGGCGGCCGCGGCGTCTACCATCGCCGCGGCTGGGGCGGCGGCTTCCTGCCCGGCTACTTCATCGGCAGCGGCCTCGGCGGCGGCGGCGGAGGCTCATGGGGTGGCGGCGGAGGTGGAGGTGGCGGTGGTGGCTTCTCCGCCGGCGGCGGCAGCTTCGGCGGCGGCGGCGCCAGCGGAAGCTGGTAGTGAATTGACCCGCGGCTGACGCGCCCCATCGGGCCCTGCCTGCGGCACGGATGTGTAGGGTGCGGCTCGCCGCACCGATTCTTTGTGGTGCAGGCTTCGGCCTGCTGCATCAGCCGCGGAGCGGCGAAAGACGATAGCCCCGGGCGCGAGCCCGGGGTGATGAATGTGAAAGACAATCAGCCCCGGCAGGGGCGAAAGAAGTTCGCTACCTGAGTAACAATATGATCCCCAAACCTTTCCTCAAAAATCTCGAAGACCAGAAAATCGTCGATGCGATTCAATCCGCCGAATCCAAAACCTCTGGCGAAATCCGCGTCTTCATCAGCGACGCCGAGCCCGCCGACCCCCTGGCCGGCGCAAAGCTCCAATTCGAACGCATGGAAATGACCAACACCAAAGACCGCAACGGCGTCCTCATCTTCGTCGCCCCCAAAGCGCGCAATTTCGCCATCATCGGCGACGAAGGCGTCCACGCCAAATGCGGCGAACAATTCTGGCGCTCCATCGCCTCCGAAATGACCACCCACTTCAAATCCGGCCATTTCACCGACGGCATCGTCCACGGAGTGCGGGCGGCCGGAGAAGTGCTTGGGGAACATTTCCCGCGGGGGGCGGATGATGTGAATGAGCTGCCGGATAGGGTCGAGCAGGGGTGATTACCAATGCCCAATGACCAATGCCCAATGTCCAAAGAATGACCAAGCCCCAAATCCCCAATGCGGAATTTTTATCCACCAATGGCACGAATGGGCACGAATGAGGAGCGGAATGGGATGCTCTCCCCTCCGGAGGACACCGCGGATTTCATCCAGTTTCCTCTGGGGGGGGGTTGAGGGGTGACCCCTTTTCGGTTTCTACCGCAGGCGGTTGAGATTACCGCGCATCCTCTTTCAGTATAAGCGAACTGGAGGTTAGGTCTCATCGGCATTACACTTGAAGAATGGTCACAACACAGTTCTGAAGGAGTCTGCATTGCTCTCGCTCAAGGTTGTGGACTTCGTCGATTCGAATTCGAAGATTATCGATGGGCTCGTGCCTGTTCACAACCCAGCTTCTGCCGAGACACCTCATGAGCGGGCGATCTTGCACGAAGTCTCCGCTTTTAAACCAATCGACTACGTCTTCTTTCGACGCTTCAAGAGCCCAGATGGCAAACATCTAAGATCATCACAAGTTGCTGCGTACGTCATTGACAATTCAAAAGCACAGTGGACCGAAGGTGATTTAGCGAGCTGGCACCGTGAACTTTGGCTGCATGGAGGCGCTCCGCTGGTATATGTCGCGTGGCAGACGAGAGTGGATATTCTAAGTTGCGCAAGACATCCTGATTTTTGGCACCTTTCGGGAGATAGAGCGTTTGCACGTTACAAGGCTGCTGCGAAAATCGACGCCCAAGCAATCGATCTATTCTCCCGCGCTACCGCATCAGAAAATTTGGCGACCGCTGCTGATGTGGCCTCCACCTTGAAGCGACGGTTTTCAGCATTTCGATTGGCGGAGGGTACATTTTGGGATGATCCGGCAAACCAAAAGCTAGCAAAAGCTGACGCTGCGGCACATCGGCGACTTATTCAAGCCATTGTTGAAGCCGACCAGGATCTCAAGGGGGCGAAGCACCCGATCCGCCGCAAGCTGCTTGTTTTGATGATTTTGATTAAATACCTTGAAGACCGGCAGGTTTTCCCTCCTAAGCTCTTCGGGCGCTTTCACAAAGGAGCAAGGTCATTTCTTGATGTCTTGCGGGGTGGCAACGTAACAGAAGTGCAGAGGTTGCTTCAGTATTTCGAGAAGCGGAAGTTCAACGGAGACGTTTTTTCACTCGGATCAGCGGCGAGCGATTTCACTCGCATGGAACTAAAGCGCTTCGCTGCTCTAGTATCAGCAAAACAGCTTGGTGGGCAGGACCACTTCTGGGAGCTGTTCTCGTTTAAGCATATCCCCGTCGATGTCATAAGCCGACTGTATCAACGCTTTGTCAGCGGGCATGGCGCGGTTTACACCCCCCCTTTCCTTGCGGCGCTCATTCTCGACCAAGTAATGCCGTACGATCAGATGACAGGAAAGGAGAAGGTGCTTGATCCAGCATGTGGCTCGGGCATCTTTTTGGTGGGGGCATTCAAGCGGCTAGTGATTCATTGGCGGAGTGGGCATGAATGGCGCAAGCCAACGGTGGACGAACTGAAGCAGATTCTTGCAGACTCAATTTATGGCGTTGAACTGGAATCTGCCGCTGTAGATTTGACGATCTTCAGCCTTGCTCTTGCTCTTTGTGATGCCCTCGAGCCGCCTGTAATTTGGCACAGTCTCAAGTTTGATAAGCTTCGCGGGCGCAACGTGCGAGAAGGTGACTATTTCGCGCCCGAATCATTTGACGGCGACTCCGGACACCTTTGGGCAAAGAAATTCGACATTATCGTAGGGAACCCGCCGTTTGAGTCTCAGCTGACAGCCGCCGCTAAGTCTGTCGATGAGACGCGTGCTAACGGCATTCCAAGGGTTCCGGATAAGCAATCTGCGTATTTGTTTCTGGAAGAAGGCTTAAAGTCACTTTCGACTGGCGGCGCGCTATGTCTCATCCAACCGCATGGTTTGCTTTACAACAGCCAGACTGCGGATTTCCGTCGGTACCTCATGAGTATCTGCCGATTGAGTGCTGTATTTGATTTTGTTTCGGTACGAGGGCTCTATGAGGGTGCCGATCCTAAGACCATTGCGTGGTATGCGATAAAGGAATCAGTTAAGCCAAAACCGATAGTTCATATCACCTTTCGTCGCACCTATGCGGTGGCGGAACGCCTTGGGTTCGAGATCGATCACTACGACTGGCACCTCGTCCCTCCCTCGGAGGCCGCCCAGAACCCTTTCGTGTGGAGAACCAACCTTCTAGGTGGGGGACGGCTTCACGAGCTTGCAAGTCGATTCCAGAAGATGAAGACTCTTGCGACGTTTATCGCTGAGAAGGGTAACGAATGGGACTATGGTGAGGGCTTCATCGCCGGGAAAAAGGGAAAACGCAAACCAGCCCGCTTCTTGACCGGGAAACCCCTACTTCCAACTCAAGCGTTCACAATCAACGGAATCGACCGAAATCAAATCGGGCCCAGGAAAGCAGTCGTCACAGAGCGACTGTTCAAATCAGCATACGATGAGCGCCGGTACAGTCCCCCTTTGATTTTGATGAAAGCTCACGAGTCTTTACCGGTTGAACTCTGGGATGATGGATTTATCGCGTACCGGGACAAAATTATTGGAATTCATGCGCCAAGGTCGGCGGCTGATGAACTGCGGGGCATCTACGAGATGCTGAGAGATCATAAGGACCTGTACCGGTTCCTCTGTAGTGTAAATGGCTCCCAAGCTCTGACGGGAAAGGCAACAGTTCCGTTGAAGCAGGATTTGGACCTTCTACCTATCCCCGCCGATCCGTCTGATCTTCATCTCGCAAGATGGGAGGACGTGATAAAGGATGATGTCGTGGCGTATATGGAAAAGTACGTTAGGCTCGGACAACGCTCCGAATTGCTTCGAAAATCAGCGACGGCCATCAACCTGAAACAATACTCAAACCTCTTCATTCAGATGCTGGGCAGCCTGTATCGAAATTTGAATGCGCAGGATGCGGTCTTCATCGATGGTCTTATCGCGCAGGCATTTTATTTTGGTTCACGTCCCGATGTTAAGTGGCTGGGCGATGGCACCCAGAAGGCCCTGCGTGAGCTAATCTACGACGAAAGTCGAGACGCGCTCGTGACAGTTCGGGTTGTGCGATATTACGAGGGCAATGTTATCTTAATCGTCAAACCAGATCGGCTGCGGTACTGGATCCGGTCGACGGCCATCCGCGACGCCGATGACACCTTAGCCGATCTTCGTAAAGAGGGCTGGTGAAATGACGGATCGAGAAGGGACGGCGTCAGGCTCGATAGGTAGGCTCTCCTACAAGCCCCCAGAGCGTGATCGCCTAGTCCCCCGGACGTTGGAGTTCATTTTTGCTCTGCTTCCAAATTGGCGGGACGATCCCAGAAGACCAGCAGGCCTCAGCGAGAAGGCTCTGAATTCCACCCTTTGCGATTTTCTTGATACGCACTCGCGCAGCAATTTTCCGATGGTGAGATTCAAGCATGAGACACCTCAGCAGGGTGCGCATATGGTGGATTTGGGGGTTCATGGAACCGATGAGGTCACCACTGTTGGGACGCGCGAGTACTCAATTTATCAGCCGTTCCTCGCCATTGAGGCTAAACGGCTGCCGGCGCCGTCTCAGGACCGCGAGCGTGAGTACGTCACTGGCACGGAAAAACCCACCGGAGGCATTCAACGGTTTAAGTTGGGGCTGCATGGCGCGAATGTGGAGACGGGGGTTATAGTCGGCTACGTCGAGAAGGAAACGGCCCGTCATTGGCACACCACCATCAATAGCTGGATATCGTCACTCTCCTCTACGGAAACGAGGGATGATACCGATTGGAGTGACAGCGAAGTTCTTAGCGATCTTAGACCCAATGAGGACATGGGCACCTCTTGGTCTGAGTCAATTCATGGGCGTGCAAGCGCATGTTGCACCAAATCAATCACACTTCATCATCTATGGGTAATGATGGACCGAAACCCAGAAGAAACTAAATAAAATCACCGGTGTCCTCCGGAGTCGGCTATAGAAAGAGAACATGGGGATGCCTCAAAGCAGCGGCTGGGTAAGCGGCTTGCAGCCGCCGGGCCGCGTGGAGAAGGTCATCCCCATGAAACACCGATCATACTCTGCAACCA
>JBGPEF010000167.1:0-9939 GCA_041482675.1 Tepidisphaeraceae bacterium
AGGAGGAGGCGGTCGGAATAAAGCTGGCCGCGCTTGGCGTTTTCGGCGGCCTGCTTGACGTGCGCGAGGAGCTGCTGCTCGACGCGTTCGTCGATGTTGAGCTTGCCCTTGGGGAAGATGGCCTTGGCATCCTTGTTAAAGATGAACATGCGGGTGGGGGCCTGGTGGGTCCAGGGGTCGGTGTTCATCTGGACTTCGGCGTTGCGATTGGGGCGGCTCTTGGAGGTGAACTCGTCCATTTCGCGGCCGATGTTTTTGAGCTTGCCGACCTCGGCATCGGAGAAATCACCTTCATCGGGTCCGCGCATGAGGACGGCAGCGCCGGGATAGCCGTTGAGGACGGGATTGGCCAGAGGAACGGCCATGGCGAAGCGCAGGCCGTGGGGCTGGAGGAATCCGTGGAGGTAGGGACTGTTTTGGAATTCACTCTGGGTCCAGACGTCGGAGGAGCGGACGGTCTGGTTTCGGAAGATGGCCTGCCAGGCAAGGCGATCTTCGCGGTGGAATTCGCGCGTATAGCTCTTGAGCAAGGATTCGGCGGTGCGGGCCGGTTGCACGATGTGCACACTCCCTCGGGGGAGGGTGGACACGATAAGAGCTTGTGAAAAGGGAACGAGTTGGCTTATGAGGTCGAGGACTTGTCGGCCGGCCATGGTATTACTTGAAGCCTTTCCGGTATTGGACGGGCCCCCGTCGGTTTGGATTTTGAGTCTTTGAAGCATTGGGACTATTAACTACGAACAACATCCGCACAAGTTTTGAACAACGGTAGAATTTCAAGATCTATGTCATTAATTTCTCCATTGATTGCAACCATCGCTGCGGCCGACGTTTGCGAGCAAGGTTCGATTGCCGAAGCGGCTGGGCCGGACAGAAGATTACGATTTTGTTATCTTTATCGTCGCTAAACGGGCTCCGCAAGAAAAGTTGAGGGAAATGTTGCCGGGGCGCAGCGTGGGCGGTGCTGGGAGCGGGAGAGGTTGATGTTTTCGGGCAACAGACGGAATAAACGGACCCTCGCAGGAACTTTAGAAGATTCTTTGATTTTTCGCATTGTTGTGGCAGATTTCAAGCGAGCGAGGGAGAATTGGGGGCGCGTGGCATTGAGATTGTTGTGGGAGGGTTGAGGTAGCCGGATGATTGACATAGTTACACATCCAATGTTCTGGCGGATGAAGTGGAGGATCGGGATCCTCACACTCGCGGTTTTCGCGGCCATGTGCTAAGCGCCGGAATTCCGCCCTCGCTCCGCCGAAGGCATTTCCTTTAGATGGTCTGAGATCTGGGCTTCGGGACTGATGCCCAGGATCTGGAATCGATGCGACAGCGGCGAATAGCCGTGCTGGCGACAGATTTCGTCGCGCAGGTGGCGGAGTTTTTCGCTGTTGAATTCAATCACTTTGCCCGTCGCCACGCAAATCAGATAGTCGTGGACTTGTCTGCCTGCAATTACCTCGTAATACGATTGCTTGTTGTCGAAGAAGACCTGTTTAAGGATGCCGGCATCCTGAAGATGGGCGAGGGTGCGATAGACGGTGGCGCGGGAGACGCGATGGGTCAGTTCTTTCAATTGAGATACGAGCTCGTCGGGCTCGAAGAGGCCTTCCTTACGCAGGGCGGCATCGAGGATCATGGCCCGCTCGGGGGTGAATTTGAGCTTTTGCTGGTGGAGGTAGCGGCGAAAGATGGCGCAGACCGGCTCGTAGGGGAGGACTTGGCGCTGGGATTCGGCGGCAAACTTTTGTTTCTGGATGCTGGGAAGAAGGTGGGGGCGCTGGGACATAAAGCTGAGGAAGTCTAGTGATGGAGAGAGGGGAGGACAAGCGGGGAAAGAATACAGAATTTAGAATTCAGTAGTGCGAAGCAGAGGCGCAGGCCAGGAGCGCCTTTAAAATTGCCATTGCGACAGGATGGGGGAAAAATGATGGGACGATGACGTTTCATTTGGGAAAACCGGTGCTGGCGATGATGGGAATCGCGCTGATCAGCGGGATGCTGATGCTGCTGATGCCGCCTGCGCCGAGGGCGGAGATGAAGGTGTGGGTGTTCGCGGATTCGCACTCGAACAGCTATCGCACCGGGATCAATGGCAAGCCGAGCCTGGTGGAGCAATACCGGGAGAAGACCGGGGTGAGGGTGGAAGTGAGCCTGATCGCGGCCAAGGCGGAGGATGTGAGATTGATGTCGCTGTTCAGCAGCGACAGCGCCAACGTTCCGGATCTGGCCGAGGTGGAGATCGGGTCGGTGGGGAAGTTTTTTATTCCGCCGGTGAGGGAAGTTGGGTTTTTGCCGCTCAATGAGTTTCTGGAGCGGGATGGGTTGCTGAAGAAGATGGTGCCGTCGCGGTTTGCGCCGTGGTCGAAGGTGGGGGTGATTTTTGGCGTGCCGCATGATGTGCATCCGGTGACGATCAGCTATCGGAAGGATCTGTTTGATGAGGTGGGGGTGAATCTGGCATCGGCGAAGACGTGGGATGTTTTTCAGGAGATGTGCCTCAAGGCGCAGGGGCGGTGGAGGAGGAAGGGGTTTGACCGGAGATATGCGCTGGAGATGCCGCAGGCCAAGACGGATTATCTGGTGACGATGCTGCTTCAGCGGCACATCAACCTGATTGATGACCACAACCGGGTTTACCTGAACGATCCGAAGGTGGCGGATACGGTGGCGCGATATGCGCTGATGGTGGAGGGGCGGAGAAGGATCGGGACGGATTCGACGCCCGGGGTGAGCTTGTGGACGAGGGATTTGGCCAACGGAGACTTTTGCGCGTGTTTTACGCCGGATTGGCGGGGGAATTACATCAGGACGCAGGAGAAGGGGCTGGCGGGAAAAGTGGCGATGATGCGGTTGCCGGTGTTTGAGGAGGGGGATGCGCCGACGGGGACGTGGGGTGGAACGATGATGGGGATTCCCAGGCGCTGTCACAATCCGCAGGAGTCCTGGAAGCTGCTGAAGTTCCTGTACACGACGCCGCAATCGCTGGAGGCGCGGCTGAAATTCACCAACATCATTCCACCGATGCGGGAGCAGTGGGCCGATCCGATGTATCATCGGGCGGATCCATTTTTTGGGGGGCAGAAGGTGGATGAGTTGTATATTGAGCTGGCGGACCGGATTCCCAAGCGGTATGTGACGCCGTTTACGCCGATGGCGGTGAAGAGTTTGTCGTTTGCACTGGGGCGGGCGGTGGCGCATGTTGAAGATCATGGAGAGGCCGGTTTACGCGAGGTTTGCCAGGCATATCTGGATCGGCAGGCAGAGGATTTGAAGAAGCGCATAGCATTTGGGACATTCGAATGAACCGCGACCGGTGGTGGACGTGGCAATATCGGTATGCGCCCTATCTGTTTGTGTTGCCGTTTGTGATTTTGTTCCTGGGGTTTTTGATTTATCCGCTGGCGTGGAGCATCGTGCTGAGCTTCTATCAGACGGCAAGCGCCCGGGGGCAGCAGAAGTTTGTGGGGTTGGATAATTACCGGTTTCTGCTGGGGGATTGGCTGTTCTGGGGGGCCGTGTTGAACACGGCACTTTATACGCTGGGGCTGGTGCTGGTGCAGATTCCGACTTCGCTGGGGTTGGCGCTGGTGTTGACTGACCGGAGGGTGAGGGCGCGGGGGTTTTTCAGGTTTGCGTTTTTTTCGACTTACCTGGTGGGAAATGTTTTTGTGGCGGTGATGTTTGCGTTGATATTGAGCCCGCGGTCGGGGTTGATGAATCGGGCGCTGGGGGTTTTTGTGGGAAGGCCGCCGGATATCAACTGGCTGGGGGAGCCGGATTTGGCGATGCCGTCGGTGCTGCTGGCGAGTTTGTGGCTGAGCGTGGGGTTTGGGTGATTTATTTTCTGGCCGCGCTCCAGACGGTGGATCGCGAGCTTTATGAGTCGGCCGAGATCGATGGGGCGGGGCCATGGTCGAGGTTTTGGAATGTGACGATACCGGGGATTCGGCCGGTGCTGATTTTTATGCTGCTGGTGGTGACGATCGGAGGGTTTCAGCTTTTTGAACTGCCGTTTGTGATTTTTGAGAGCAGCGCGGGGCCCAGCTCGCGGGCGCTGACGATCGTGATGTATTTGTGGCAGAGCGGATGGGAGGCGGGGAACCTGGGATATGCGGCGGCGATTGGGTGGGTGTTGGTGTTGTTGATACTGGGCGTGGCGATCGTGCAATTGCGGATGACGCGGGCGATGCAGGAGGTTTGAGTCGATGGCGGAACTGGAAACGCCGCTTTCGCGGGAACGGCGGCGGAAAGAATTTGCCGGAGGTGTATTGGTGCATCTGGTGCTGCTGATCGCGGCACTGATCGCGCTGACGCCGTTCTTTTGGATGATCTGCGCGACGCTGAAGCGCGGGGAGGATCTGTTTACGTATGTGTTTTTGCCCTGGCGGCATCTGGAGCGGCTGACGCTGGATAATTTTTATTCGCTGTTCACCAAGGGGCCGTTTGGGAGATGGCTGCTCAACTCGCTGTTTCTGTCGTCGACGGTGACGGTGCTGGTGGTGACGCTGAGCAGCCTGGCGGGGTTTGCGCTGGCGAAATATCGGTTCTGGGGGAAGCGGCCGCTGATGCTGGTGATGCTGACCACGATGCTGCTGCCGGGGCAGGTGATGCTGCCGGGGGCGTCGAAGATGATGTATGAGCTGGGATGGATGAACTCGTATTGGGCGATCGTATTGCCGGGGGCGGTGAGCGTGTTTGGGGCGTTTTTGTTTTCGCAGGCGATGCAGACGGTGCCGGATGAGTTGTTGCAGGCGGGGAGGGTGGATGGGTGCAGTGAATTGAGGTTGTGGTGGGAGGTGGCGCTGCCGATGGTGCGGCCGATGGTGGGGGCGTTTACTTTGCTGGCATTTTTGGCTTCGTGGAATTCATTTTTGTGGCCGCAGATCATTTTGCACGAGGAGACGAAATACACGCTGCCGATTGGGCTGGCGAACATGGTGCAGTTGCCGGAATATCGGGTGGATTACGGGATATTGATGGCGGGGACGCTGCTGAGCATTATTCCGGTGGCGATATTGTTTTTTGTGTTGCAGAAGGATTTTATAGCGGGGTTGGCGAGCGGGGCGGTGAAGGGGTGATTCAGAAAATCCAACCGCAAAGCCGCGGAGACGCAGAGACGCAGAGAAGAGATTGCGGGGAGGTCAATCCCAGATTTCGGCGAGGGAGATGATCAGACCTTCAAACAGAGGTGCGACCATCTCATCATTTGCTTTGCCAGAGGCGGCGATGCGGTAAGTGCGGCCTTCGAGGACCAGGCACTCCAATGATTTTTCGTAGCTGTCGAGGAGCCAGAAGTTGGGGACTCTGAACTTGGAGTACCAGCGGCGCTTGGTTTGGTGGTCGTGGTCGGGGTCGTCGGGGCTGACGGATTCGATGATCAATGTCGGTGGGACGAGGATGCGGACCTGGCCGTGCTTGGGCTTAGGGATGGAGCGGGCGGCGGTGGCTTGGCGCTTTTGATCCTCATTGGTCATCAGGACGGCATCGGCGACAACGATTCGTTTGGGATTGAGGATGAGGTCAACTTCAGTGGCGATGGTGGCGGAGGTTTTTTGTTGCTTGAGATGGCCGCGAATAATGGAGAGGAGAACAAAGAGAGAAGCACCATGCGGGAGATAAGCGGGAGGCATGATGGAAAGAACCCCTTCGATGATTTGGTAGCGGCCGCGTGACCATTCACGCTGGATTTGCGGGTCGGCGAGGTCGGAGGCGGTCCAGCCGGAGGTGCCGGGGATAAACGGCCTGGAGCTTGAGGTCGCGATGACCATTGGGGGATTATATCACGACCACCAGACTTTGGAGCGGAGGTCTTTGATGCGCTGTTTGAGGGCCTTGGCGGCGGCTTTGAGGGAGGGGAGGACGGAGTCGATTGTTTTGGCGGGGAGGATTTTGCGGGCGCGGAGGGAATCCAGGGCTTCCTGGGCGCGGTTGATGGCGGTGAGGGCGATTTTGTTGTTGACGATGTTGGCGCAGAGAACGTCGTCGTCGTAACCCATGGCGTGGCCGCCGGAGATTTTGGCGCAGGCGATGTGCGGGTTGATGAAGGCTTCGCCGATTTCGTCGTCCGGTTCTTCTTTACGCAGGCGAAGGAAGGGCTTGAGGAGTTTGTCTACTTTGCCGGCGGCGGCCATGCATTTTTGATAGGCGTCGATGCGCTCCAGGGCCTGATCTTCCTCCTCCATCTGCTGTTCGATTTCGGCCTCTTCATCGGGGGAGAGATCGGGGATTTCGATCGGTTCGGCGTCGTCGGAGTCCCAGCCCATTTCCTTGCTGATGATGGCGTGACGGTCGGGGTGGTCGATGACGGTTTCGAGAATCTCGCCGAAGCGGGCGGCGCGGAGGTCGGCCTTTTTCATGAAGGCTTCCCATTGGGATTCGGTCCAGGGTTTTTCGTCTTCGTCGGAACGTTTTGCCATGGTGATTTCCTCGGCAAAGGAAAGGTTCTTACGCCCCTGCCGGGGCTGTGTGCGCTTCGCCGCTCACCACGGGCTTGCGGCCGTGGCTATCATCTTTCGCCCCTGCCGGGGCTGTCTACGCTTCGCCGCTCACCACGGGCTTGCGCCCGTGGCTATCGTCTTTCGCCCCCGCGGGGCTGGTGAGTTGGCCGAAGAGGGTGAGGTTTTGGGCGCGGGTGATTCTTACCGGGAGAAGTTGGCCTTTGAGATTGGCGTCGCCGTCGAAACAGACGACCTGGTCGCCTCGGGTGCGGCCGACGAGCTGGGTTTGGACTACTTCGGTGACGGCGGTTTGGGGGCGAAAACGGTCCCAGCCTAGTTCGACATTGTTCTGGGCGGATCGCTTCTGGCGGCTGATCAGTTTGCTTTCGCCTTCGACCATGACTTCGACGAGTTGGCCGAGGAGGCGGGAGTTGTGAAGGGTGGAGACTTCCTGCTGCACGGCCAGCATTTCGTTGTTGCGACGACGCTTGGTTTCCTCGGGGACATCATCTTCGAAGCGGTCGATGGCGATGGTGCCGGGGCGCGGGGAGTATTTGAAGATAAAACTGTTTTTGAAGCCGCAGTATTTGATCAGGTCGAGGGTGGATTGGTGGTCGTCTTCGGTTTCGGTGGGGAAGCCGACGATAAAGTCGCTGGCGATGGAGATGTCGGGCATCATTTCGCGGGCGCGGTCGATGAAATCGCGATAGGCCTGGGCCGTGTAGCCGCGGTTCATCAGTTTCAGGATGCGGTCGCTGGCGCTTTGGGCGGGGACGTGGAGATAGCGGCAGATGCGTTCGCAGTCGCGCATGGCTTGCAATGCCTGGTTGGTGAAGTCACGGGGGAAGCTGGTGACGAACCTGAGGCGCGGGAGATGGGGGATGGCTTCATGAATTTGGTAGAGGAGGTCGGCGAAGGTGGTGGTGTGGCCGTCGGGGTGGACGTAGGCGTAATGGTTGACGGTTTGGCCAAGGAGGGTGACTTCTTTGGCGCCGTGGTCGGTGAGCATCTTCACTTCGTCGATGATGTTTTGCGGAGGGCGGTGGACTTCTGGGCCGCGGGTGTAGGGGACGACGCAGTAGGTGCAGAATTTATTGCAGCCGCGGGTGATGCGGACGTAGGCCTGGGAGACGTCGTCGCTCTTGGAGACGGAGCGGGAGAGGTCGAGGAGCTCGAGGTGGTCTTCGGCGGCGGAGAGGGTTGAGGAGCGGCGGGTCGTGGCGCCCATTAGCGCGACTTGGCGCTTATTTTCGATTTTCGATTTTCGATTTTCGATTGAGGAGGAGGTCAGCACGGCGTTGTGGACCATGGCGGGGAGTTTGTCGAGCTCGCCGGGGCCGCAGAGGATGTCAACCTGGGGATAACGCTGGAAGATGCTTCGTCCTTCGCGCTCAGCCATGCAGCCGATAACGCCGATGACCAGGCCAGGATTTTCCTTCTTTGATGCGCGGAGCTCGCCGAGGCGGGACCAGACCTTTTGCTCGGCGTGTTCGCGGACGGAGCAGGTGTTGTAGAGGATGACGTCGGCGTGATCCCGATCATCGACCTGCTGATAGCCGAGGGCGCGGAGCTGGCTGAGAACGAGCTGGCTGTCGAGCACGTTCATCTGGCAGCCGAAGGTTTCCATGTAGAGCCTGGGCATCCTGGTTGGGCAATCATTGAAGCTGGGGGCGGGCGTGTCAATTGGAAAGTGTCGCGGAGCAGATTAACCACGAAGCTCACGAAGCCACGAAGCCGCGCCCGGGCCTCGCGCGCACTATTTGCAAGCTCACCTCATCCTCTTAATAAAAAGAATTAAATCCCCACGCTCCCCTCCTGCAATCCGCGTCCTACTACGAGTTGGCCTTCGTGACTTCGTATCCTTCGTGTTTAATCCCCCCGTCCGATTCCTACAGATACGAAAACGTCACCAATATCACATCCTTAATCGCCTTCCCCTCCTTGTCCTTCGCCGGCTCGATCCACCACTTGTACATCGCCGAAGTCGTCGGCAGATCAATCTCGTTGCTCCCGCTCGACCGAAGCACCTTCACATCGATCACCTTCCCCGTCTCATCCACATAAACCTTCATCTCCACCACCGGCCTCTGCACCGATATCGCATCCAGCTCCCCCTTCAAACTCAGCCGTGGCTTCACCGACTTGAAATTTCTCCCCAGCCGCGCCTCCACCTTCCCATTCCTCACCGCGATCGTCCCCGCCCGCGAAAACGCATCCGACTCCGACTCATTCATCGGCGCGGGATCTCCCGCCGGCCCACCCGAACTCGACGCAGCAGCGACTTCGCCCGCGTCACCCTTCCCCGCCGCGCTGGCCTTCACCGGCGCAACCGCCACCGGCACGGTAACCTTTTCCTCAGGGGCCCCTTTCTCCTCAATCGCAATCGCCTTCATCACCGGCCGCGCCACCACCGCCGGCCGCGCCCTCTCCGCCACGTCTCCCACCCCAAACGGCGCACTCACCCCCACCGCCCCCGCCATCAACGCCGGCATCGGCGCATCTACTCCCTCTCGAAGAGCTGTGATATGTTCCGGATCATCCGCCAGTTTCCCCGACCCCACCGGGTCCCTGCTCAACGGCGCCTGCTCCTGCGGCGCCAACCTCCCCTCAAACAATTTCTCCCCCTGCAATGAATTCAGCGCCTCCCCCTTCCCGGCCGACTCCCCAAATTCCCCATCGCGCCAAACCATCCCATCAGCATCCGCCCGCTGCACCAGCGCCGGCCACCACCGCTCCCGATCCATATCCTTCACATAAATCCCCAAAAACGCGCCCACAATCCCCCCGTGCATCACCAGCGATGCACACAACCCAATCACCGCGCTATGATCTCGCCGTTTCATTCCTGCTTCCCAACCCCATTATATTTCCCCCCGCCCGCTCGTTTCCATCATCCAGCACTTCATTCTCTGCTTCGTCATTCGTCATTCGACATTCTTTCGTCATTCGTCATTCGTCATTTCCTACTCTATCGCCGACGGCACCCCCTCCATTCTTCCTTCCGGCGCCGGCGCAGGGCCGCTTGAGTGCCGTTTCAAATATTCAATCCCCTCCCCCACTCCCCCCGCCACAAAAATCAACTCCCTCACCCGCTCCCGGATAAACCCCTCCGTCATCCCATGCTCCAACATCGACAAAAGCGGCCCAAAATAGTTCCCCACATTCACCAACACGATCGGCTTATTGTGATACCCCAGACTCTTCCCCACCAATATCTCAAACACCTCCTCCATCGTCCCAATCCCCCCCGGCAACACCACAAACGCATCCCCCCTCTGCTCCAGCAACGCCTTCCTCTCCCTCATCCCCTCCGTCACGATCAATTCATCACATTTCTCATCCCCCATCCCCTTATCCACCATCAACCGCGGCGTAATCCCCACCACCTTCCCCCCCCCCGCCCGGGGCGCCGGCCGCCAGGGCCCCCGGCCCCCCCACGGGGTCCCGCCCGAAGCCAAACCCCCCCCCCCCCGCCCCCGCCCCCGCCCCCCCGCGCCCGGCCCCG
>JBGPEF010000168.1:0-9844 GCA_041482675.1 Tepidisphaeraceae bacterium
ATCAACCTTGCCAAAGGCATCCGCGAGCTCATGGTGGGCATGCCCATCGCCGACCCGCAGACCCCGACTCACTGGGGCTCTGAAACCGGCGAGAACCTTGCCGGCTACGACGACATCGACGACTTCGACGGCAAGACCTATTCGCCGCCCATCGATGCCCGCCGCACGACCATCACCGAATTCGCCGGCTGGTCGCAGAGCATCACGGTCCACACCGTCGATCCCAACCTTTTGACCTCGAGCGTCCCCAACGGGACGACCGCGGCCCTGCGTGTGACCGTGAATGTCAGCCACAACGGAAAACAGATCACCAGCTACAGCTGGGTCGCCTTTGACGCGGTGCCATAATGCGGGCAGGTGGAGCAGAGCGGACGTTGCGTAGTGCGTATGGATGTCTCTGGAGTAAAGCATGCGAAATTTCAAATCGCCAGTCGCAGAATCTGGATCGCCCCGTGCGGCTCGCGGCAAATCAACCCGCCATGGAGTGACTGCACTCCTGGCGATGCTCTACCTGACCCTGATCGCCTCGCTGGCCGTCGGCTTCTATGCCTCGACCAACAGCGCGTCGATGGTCACGGAGAACGAAAAACGCACCAGCATGGCACTGATGTCCTGTGAGTCCGGAATGGACTTCATGCGCTTCCACATGGACCAGGTGACCATCCCCTACGGAACCACCCAGACCCAGTTGTTTGGAAAACTGTACGCCGACCTGAAGACCCAGATTGAGAACACCGGCAACATGGGGAGCAAGACCATCTCCAACGATGGCGCCTTTATCTGCATCCCCGCCAGTCCCAACGACTTCATCACGCTCGACCCCACCGGCGCGGCATTCCGCGTGGTCATTGAAAACCTCGGGCAAAAGGTCGAGGTCAAAATTGTCGGCAAATATGCCGGTTATGAAGCGAAGCGCGCCGTCCAGATGAAGTTTGACCTGGCCGAGAAGGCCAGCCACATCTTCGACTATGGCGTGGCCACCAAGGGCTCGATCAGCACCGCCGGCAACGCGCGCATCAAAGGCGCTACCGACCCGACCAAGGGCAGCATCCTGACCACCTCCACCGCCGCCAACCCGGTCAGCATCAACGGCAAGGAAGTCAGCGGCGACATCAGCATCAGCAGCGCCACCGGCAACGTCACCTTCGGCGCCGGGGCCAGCATCGGTGGCACCACCAACCCCCAGGACATCAGGGACAACCACATTCACAAGGGAATCACCGCCCCCGAGTTCCCGGCCATCGATACCGACGCCTTCAAGGCCTATGCCACCAACGTCTACTCCGGCGGCACCAACCTGGTCAACGTCCGCATCCCGGCCAACACCAACCCGCACTTCAACGGCGGCGTCACCATCAAGGGCGTCCTCTATATCGAGACCCCGAACAACATCGTCTTCAACGGCAACGTCAACATCCAGGGCGTGATCGTCACCCAGAACAATCCCATCGGCAACCTCTCCACCAACGTGCTCAACTTCAGCGGCAACGTCAGCGCCCAGCCCGTCAGCAGCCTGCCCGCATCCTTCGGCGACCTGCGCCAGCTCACCGGCTCGTTCCTGCTCGCCCCCGGCTTCCAGGCCAACTTCACCGGCAGCTTCGGCACCGTCGCCGGCGCCATCATCGCTGACAAGATCGCCTTCACCGGCAACGCCGGCGGCACGCTTATGGGCAGCATCGTCAGCCTCACCAATAATCCGCTAGTCGTTAACGGTAGTTCTGAGATCATCATCGCCAGCACCGGGACCACCGATTATCCGGCCGGCGTGTTCTTCAGCAGCCGCTATGCCGCGCTGCCCGACACTTATGAGGAAATCAAGCCATGAGAATTGTTGCACCGACCAATCGTCCCCGCAATCGCGTTCGCCTTGGACTCAGCCTTGCCGAAGTCATGATCAGCCTGGCGATCTCCGCCATGCTGCTCACGGCTGTGGCGGCGGCCTTTACCGCCTCCAGCGAGGCCATCGAGATCAACGATGAGTTCTTCCGCGCCTCCCAGGCCGCCCGGGTCAGCATGAACCAGATCCTCACCGAGATCCGCCGGGCCAACGCCGTGCAGGTCCCGACCGGCAACTCGAGCCTGTCCATGCTCACCTGGGACAACAAGGACCGCACCTACAGCTACAGCGCGGCCACCAAGACCCTGAAGCTGATCACCAACGACATCCTCACCGATCCTGACTACAAGCTGGCCAGCAACTGCACCACGGGCACTTTTGATGTCGACACCATCACCGACACCGGCGGCATCAAGCACGTGATGCGCGTGTCCGTGACCATCGTTGTGCAGGTTGGCAAGAACCAGATCCGCCTCACCGGCTCGGCCGCGCCTCGCAAAGAGCAGACCTGGCAATAAGCGTAGTCCCTGCTGAAACACACTGCTTGCTGGCGGGCCGACCATGATCATCAACTGCACGGGACACAGGACAGGGGACAAGGGACCGATGGGTTCCCTGTCCCCTGTCTTTTTTTCTTCCCGTTCCGCCTTCACACTGCTTGAATCCGCACTCGCCACCATCATCATCGGCGTGGGCATCCTGTCGATGATGGGCCTGTTCGAAGCCTGTTCGCGGCAGAACCGTCAGGGCGCACAGGCCACCACGGCCATGATGTTGGCCGGCCATATTCAGGAGATGATGGAAGGCCTCCCCTTCGTGGACCCCGTGAAAGGCCGCACGACTTTCGGCCCGGAAGTTGGCGAAACCCTCGCCACCTTCAACGACATCGACGACTTCGACAACCAGACGTTGAGCCCGCCCATCGACTCCACCCGCACCCCGGTGCCCGCGCTCTCGCAATACACCCAGGTGATCACGGTAATGCCCGTCTATCCCAATCAGCCTTCTTCCAACGCCGACGAAGCCAAGCCGGAAATTCCCAAGGCCGCCTACACCGGCGCTGCGCGAATCCGCGTCAAAATCCTCTACCGCGTCCATCCCGCGGATGCGCCGCAGGAAGTTTATCGCGCCCAGTGGATTCGCCTTGATCACTAAGCAACCCAACATGACCACCCTCAACTTCAAACGTCGCGGCGTCGGCCTGGTCGAGTTGCTCATCGCGCTGGCCATCTCCGCCCTGCTCCTCACCGCCACCGCCGTGGCCGTCGATGCCTCCTTCAAGGCTTACGCCAACAACCAGGAGGAATCGAGCCTCCTTCAGCAGGGCCGCATGGCCCTCAATCGCCTGGTTACCTCCATCCGCACCTCCGACACGCACGCCCCCACCGACCCCACGCTCCTGAACAACTTCAAAAACGGCGCCAAAGTCACCGGCTCGGCCATCGCCATGTTTCAGGAGGATGGAACCAACATCATCTACCGCTATGACGCGGCAAAGCAGCAGCTCATCGCTGAAGTCAACGGCAAGCCATACATCCTGGCCCGCGGCGTCCTTGCCTTCCAGGTCACCATGGAGCCGATGCGCAGCGAAGACGCCCTCCGCACCGGCAGCAGCTATGACCTCCTGCGCCGCGCCAACATCCTGATCACCATTCACACCACCGACCAGACCGCCCAGGCCAGCGAGACCACCGGCAAGCACCCCGTCACGCTCAGCGTCTCGGTCTCGCCTCGCCGTAACTCCTGGTAGGCTCACCACCAGTTGCAGCCCCCAAAATCCCAATCGCAAATTGCAAATCTCAATCCGCAATTCCGCCCATTTTGTTGGTCTGGGCAAAAAATGAATCGTATATCTTCCACGGAGTCTGGGGGTTCTCCACCGGGTTAATCGCAGCGCCAGGACGTTCGAAGCAGAAAATGCAGGCAAGGCAAAAGTCGTAAACGCGAAGTCATGAGCGGCCAAATGCCGCAAAAGGTTCACCATGACTCCGTCCCTCCCTAGAGGCCTCCTGGCCACGGGCAGACGCGGCGCTGTCGCCGCGCTCGCCATGATCTATCTGATGCTGTTCGGGACCCTGGCCGTCGCCATGTACAGCATGTCCACGCTCAACTCCCAAACCGCCGCCAACTATTCCGACTTCGACAAAGCCCGCGGCGCAGCCGAATCGGGCCTGCACTGGATCGAATACCGCTTCAACAGGATGGCCCGGCCCAAGACGCTGGTTGGCAACATCACCCCCACCGTCGCCAACAACCTCTGGCCGTCCATCCGCACCTCGATCACGACCGACCTCAACACTCTCTTCGTGGCCACCGAGCGCCCCACCCAATTCACCAACAATCACTTGCTCACCTCCTGGATCGCGACCGATAACACTCCCGCCCGCTTTCAGGTCGACATCACCCAGGACCCGGCCGACACCCGCAAGCTGATTATCTCCAGCACCGGCAAGTACAATGGCGCGCTCCGCACGCTTACCATGAAGTTCCACATCGAGAAGAAAATCAAATACGCCATCGCCGGAAAAGTCCCCATCCAGATCGGCCGCAACACGCTGGTCGAAGGCCCCATCGCCATGGTCGCCCCCAACCGCAATCCCCCACTGCTCATGCTCAGCGACTTCCGCCATCTCACCCCCAGCCTCAAGAGCAAAATCGACTCCTTCAATGACTTCTGCGAGAAGAATCACGCCGGCTACGACAACCGCATCAACACCGAGAACGCCAGCGAATACAAGAAAGCCCTCGCCGCCGGCTACACCGATTACAACAAGGACGGCGCGGTCGATGAATATGACCTGTTCGTCCGTGAATTCGACAGGAACGGCGACATCGCCGTCGATCAGTGGGAATTCACCAACCCCTCCACCGGCAAGCTTTATGACCCCGAGCTCTTCAGCGCCATCGACTCCCTCAGCGCCCCCAAATTTCCTGGCGATCTTCGCATCGGCTATCAGAATGGCATCATCGACAACGAGGATGGCTACGCCAAAATCCGCGGCCAGATCAATATCTCCAAAACCGCCAAAGACTGGCAGTCGCAGACCAGTTCCGGCACCACGATTCACGACCTGATGCTCGGCCCCACCGCCCCTGAAACCAGCAACTCGTCCACCCCCGTGCAGCTCGGCGTCGATCCCGGCTCGCTGGTCGATCTGAATCCCGCCAACTTCCAGGGCGTCAGCGATAATTTCCGCAGCCGCTCCGGCGCGGGCGGCGGGCCGCCCGTCAACACCGTCGGCCTCAAGGCCAACGTCACCCTCGACGCCACCATGGCCAACGGCGGCACTGTCGTCGAGCAAACTCCCTTCGGCTCGGTCAGCTACGAAGCCACCTACAAGCGCCCGGTCTTCAGCAACATGACCCTGCGCAACTGCATCATCCCCAAGGGCCTCAACGCCCGCTTCGACAACTGCAAATTCGAAGGCGTCACCTTCGTCGATATCACCCAGAACATCACCAAGGGCGGCGTGACGACCAAAAACGCCGGCGAAGGCCTCGCCTGGTCCGAGCGGATGCGCACCGGCAGCTTCAACCACAGCACGGCACTGACCGCCGCCAACTCCTACGGCTTCACCGACGGCAACAATCTCCACTTCAACAACTGCACGTTCAACGGCCCCCTCGCCGGTGCCGATCCATCGTCCTATACGTACTTCACCAACAAGTGGGAATTCACCGGCGCAACCATGTTCGACAACCAGGTCGATCAAACAGCCACCATCGTCTCGCCGCAGACCAGCATCGAAATGGGCTCGTTCACCGCCCCCGGCTCGGCCCCCAGCACGCTCACGGGCGTGGTGGTTGTCGGCAACCTCGACATCCGCGGCACCAGCCGCGTTGATGGCTCGATCATCGTCACCGGCGACGGCGCGATGAACACCACCCTCGGCTATTTCGGCAACAGCGACGGTTCCACCGACACCACCTCGATCCCCGCAGGCGGCCTGGGCAAGTTGAACATCATGTACAATCCCAACCGCCCCCTGCCCGATGGGATCAACATGGCGATCGACCTGACGGCCGACCCCTCAACCTATGTCGAGGGCCGGCTCGCGATCCCCAACTGAGCCGCACTTGTGCATTTGTGCCACTGGCGGCTTGTCCGCCAGTGTTTTTTTCCCTCCGTCTCTCTTCATGGCTAGAATACCCTCGCCATGAAGTACTTCTACGGCGAATACGACGGCCAGGAATTCCCCACCCCGGACAGCCTCTTCAATCTCAATCAGCTCATGCAGTTCATCCTTCAGTACGGCGAGCAGGCCCTGAAGGCGATCGAGCAGATGCTCCGCGACGGCAAGGACCCCGAGCAATCCGAGCTCCTCGAGCAGATGCTCAAGGATGGCCTGCTCGACAAGGATGGCAAAGGCAAACTCCGCCTCACCCCCCGCGCCATCAACCGCATGCAGCAAAAGGCCCTGATGGAGGTTTTTTCCAACCTCCGCACCGGCCAGCGCGAGGGCCACGAAAAAATCTCCAGCGGCCAGGGCGGCCAGCGCATCGAAGGGACCAAACCCTATCAGTATGGAGATCCCGTATCAGAATTGGATATTCACCAGACGCTGCACAACGCCCTGACGCGTCATGGTCTCCCTCCCAAATCGAAAATCGAAAATCGAAAATCGAAAATTCACTTCGACGAGAAGGACTTCGAGCTTCACCTGCACGAAGGCGTCACCAGTTGCTCGACAGTCGTCCTCCTCGACATGTCCGGCTCGATGATGCGCTACGGCCGATTCCTGGCCGCCAAAAAAGTCGCCATGGCCATGCAGGCCCTGGTCCGCACCCGCTTTCCCCAGGACACCATCGATTTCATCGGCTTCTACAGCGGCGCAGCCCGCATCCCGGAAATGCTCCTGCCCCTCTCCATGCCCAAGCCCGTCACCATCTACGACAATCAGGTGCGCCTGAAGGTGCCCCTGGCGCAAATCAACCAGGCCCCCCAGCACTTCACCAACCTGCACATGGGCCTGCAAATGGCCCGCCGACTCCTCCGCAAACGCACCAGCGAGAACAAACAGATCTTCATCATCACCGACGGCCAGCCCACCGCGCATGTCGAGGGCGATTTCGTCTATCTGCTTTATCCCCCCGATCCCCGCAGCACCGTCGCGACATTGAAAGAAGCGGTCTTAACCGTCAAAGAAGGCACCCGCATCAGCACCTTCGCCCTGATTGAAGACTATTGGGGAATGGACTGGGTCGGCTTCGTCGATCAACTGACGAAACTCACCAAGGGCGTGGCCTTCTACACCAGCAGCGCTGAGCTCTCCAATTGCATCATGGAAAGCTATCTCAACGGCCGGCGGAAGAAGACTTACATTCATTGATGAACTGAAATCTCAAATCTGAAATCTTTTCCGTCGCGCCAAAACCAGGGCACCACCCACCGCTAACCCCATCACCCCCGGCTCCGGAACCGCAACCCCATGCGACTCCGCAAAATCCTCGATAACACCCCAATTGCCCTCACCCGCAACAATCGGCCCATACGTCGTATTGAAATTCGCCGCCAGGTCAATGAAATCCGAAATCGTCACCGATCCATCGTAATTCAAATCCCCCTCCTGCCACGTCATCCCCGCCAACTGATTAAAATGCGACGCCAGATCGATAAAATCGCTGATCGTCACCACCCCATCCAGATTCAAATCCCCCGCCTTCGTCGGCCGAATCAACACATTCGCATCCCCGTGCAAATCGCTGACAATCCCCACCCCGATTCTCGACCCCGGATGCGCTGACAAACCCGAATCAAAAATCCCATCATGCGGATCGGCCGCTCCATCGACGTTCGCATTGCGAATCGCCGCGTAAATCGAGTTTTTCGCGGCCGTCAGGTCCGCCGCATAAACCCTCACCGACCGAAACGCCCCCGCATCCGGCGGTGAATTTAAATCCAAACCCTGAGTGTCCGAAAATGTCGTCGCCGCGACCTCCAGCCCCGCCAACTCCTGATTCGCCCCCAACACCACCAGCGAGTCAATCGCCTCCCCCTTGCCAATCCTCAATATCAGATTCGCACTCGCCGCCGCATTCGCGCTGGCCGCCACACCCGCATCGCTGTTCAGATTCACCCGCCCCGCCAGCACGTCCAGCCCCGCCCCCGGCCCATTGCTCTGGCTTCCGGTGATCGTCAGCACTCCACCACCGCGCTTACTCAGCACATTCCCGCTGGTAATCGGCCCGCTCAACCGCAGGCTGGCGCTGCCTCCCACGGCCGCCGGCCCTTCGATACGCACCGCGTTGCTCAATGTCGGCGCTCCCTCCGATTCGATCGTTCCCCCCACCAGCGTCAGCGTCCCACTGCCCCGAGAAAAGTCACTGGTCACCACCACGCCGCCTTCCATCAGCACAAATCCCCCGCCAAACAAATTCCCCAGCAGCCGCAGTTTTCCCGCCCCCGTTTTGGTTATCCCGCCATTGGAAATAATCGCCGTGATCGACAGATCATTCTCGGCCGCCCCATCGGCCACATCGAACGTCCGCATCCCTCCGCCCAGATCCATCCTCCCCGAAATCGTCCCCGAAACGGCCGCCGGATTGCTCACCACATCCCCCATCACCCTCAGCACGCCACCCGAAGAAGGTCCCGTCGTAATATTCCCCCCCGCGATCGCCAGATTGCTGATCGTCTCCACATGCCCCGCCAGCTCAAACAATCCGGAACTCGTGACCGTCACCCAATTCCACCCATTGGGCACGATCTGCTCATCGGCCCCCAGCCTCACCACATCCGCATTCGCCCCGCCGATTCCATCTCCTATCGTCAGGTTCCCATCAATCGTTCCATCCACCACCCCCTTGTTCAGCACCAACACCCCCTGATTCACGATGGTTGGACCGACGTAAGTGTTGTTCGAACCGGTCGATCCGCTCAGCAGCAGCATTCCCGAGCCCGTTTTGACCAGTCCGCCGTTTGAAATCGCTCCTGAAATCTCCATATCCATCGCCGGCGCCCCCTCGGCGATGTTGAAGTTGCGATTAATGCCGCCCAGATTCAGCTTGGATGCGATCAGCGCTGTCCCGTTCGATGCCAGCCCGCTCACCTCGCCCAAGACCGTCAGCATCCCCCCACTGATCTGCCCCGCGGCCATTTCCAGGTCCCCGATCGTCTCACTGAAACCATTTTGCGCCAGCACCCCGTTCGACTGAATCGTCACTGTATTCCCCACCGCCTGAATCTGCTCATTGGCCCCCTGCATTAACACCGTCAGCGCTGCCGCCCCGCCGCCAATCACCAGATCTCCCCTGATCGCCGCATCCACGCCATCCTTCGCCAAAACCACCACCCCATCCAGCACCGTCGTCGTCCACGAATAGGTATTGGCCGGCCCGATCATCAGCAGCGTCCCCGCGCCGCCCTTGGTGAACCCGCCGCTGACAATCGAGGCGCTGATCACCAGATCATTATCCACCAGTCCATCCGCCACATTAATCGCCCGCATCCCGCTCCCCAGGTTCAGCCGATCCGAGATGAACGATGGGTTGGCCGCACTGGCGTTGCTGCTGATCGTCCCCAGCACGGTCAGCATCCCCGCGCCGGTGACCACCTGCCCCTCGGTCAGATTCAGATCGCGGATGGTCTCGGAAAACCCATTCAGGTCCATCAGTCCCGAGCTGTTGATGCTCACCACACTTCCCGCCCCGCTCCAGATCTGTTCCCCGGCCATCCACCGCACCACATCGCTTCCCGCCCCGCCCGCGCCATCCCCAATCGTCAACCCGCCAATCACGGCCCCATTGGCCACCGACTTGTTCAACAGCAACATCCCCGCAGTGACCGTGGTCATCCCTGTATAACTATTCGCCGTCGCTCCGCTCAGCATCAGCGCCCCCGCGCCGGATTTGGTTAGACCAAAATTCCCCCCAATCGCCCCGCTCACCGAAACATTCGACGAAATCCCCCAGCTTTGCGCTGCCGTCAGCACAATATCATTTGCGATGCCCTGAGAGTTTCCGCTGAAATTGGCTATCCCTCCCTCCCCCACCGCCAGCGCGCTGCCC
>JBGPEF010000169.1:0-9835 GCA_041482675.1 Tepidisphaeraceae bacterium
GATGGTGAATTCCGGCCTGATCGATCACGGCTGGGCCTACATCAACATCGATGATGCCTGGCAGGGCAAGCGCGGCGGAGAGTTTGGGGCGATTGGGGGGAACGACAAATTTCCCGACATGAAAGGCCTGTGCGATGAGATTCACCGCATGGGTTTGAAGGCGGGGATTTATTCGACGCCGTGGACGACGTCGTATGCGCGATACATCGGCGGCAGCTCGGAAAACGCGGATGGGAGTTGGATCAAGCCAACACAGGATAAGCGCGGGGTCGTAAACAAGAAGATTCTGCCGTGGGCGATTGGGAAATATCACTTCACCGACAAAGATGCGAAGCAGTGGGCGGCCTGGGGGATTGATTATCTGAAGTATGACTGGAACCCGATCGAGGCGCCGGAGACGGAAGAAATGGCCAGGGCGCTGCGCGCCTGCGGGCGCGATGTGATTTTTAGTTTGTCGAATCACGCGCCCTTCGAAGGGGCGGCCGATTGGGCGCGATTGTCCAATGCGTGGCGGACGACGGGGGACATTCGCGACACGTGGCAATCGGTCGGTGGCATTGGGTTTTCACAGGATCGCTGGGCGCAGTTTGCCGGGCCGGGACATTGGAACGATCCGGATATGCTGGTGTTGGGAATGGTGGGCTGGGGGACGCCGCATGCGACGAAATTGACGGTTGATGAGCAGTACACGCATATCAGTCTGTGGTGTCTGCTGAGTGCGCCGCTGCTGTTGGGGGCGGATCTGGAGAAGCTCGATGAATTCACGCTGAGCTTGCTGACCAACGATGAGGTGCTGGCGGTCGATCAGGATTCGCTGGGAAAACAGGCAACGCGCGTGGCGGGCGAGGGGGATTTGAGGGTGTGGGCGAAGGAGTTGGAGGATGGGTCGAAGGCGGTGGGGCTATTTAATCGGAGCGAGAATGAGGCGGATGTGGTTATCTTTTGGAGGACGATTGGACTGAATGGAACGCAGATGGTACGGGATCTTTGGCGGCAGAAGGATTTGGGGGAGTTTGAGAAGGAGTTTCGAACGAGGGTTGCGCCGCATGGGGTGGTTTTGGTCCGTGTTCGAGCGGCGGGGAAATGATTGTGGTGCGGCCTTTAGACTGCCCTTGCAGGCTAAAGTGCGCACCACAAGCCTACAATTCATCCGAAAATGTGCGGCCGATACACCATCATCAACCTGAGCCGATTCACCGATCTTTTTCCCTGGATTCGCCAGCCGGAAACGCCAGCGCCGCCGCGATACAACGTCAGCCCGACACAGCAGGTGCCGCTCGTCGTCAATTCCGCCCAGCCCAGAATCGATTTCGCGCAATGGGGATTGGTGCCGTCGTGGGCGGCTTCCGGCGGGCGGCCGATGATCAACGCGCGGGCGGAGACATTGGCCAGCAAGCGCACGTTCAAGGATGCGCTGCGAAAGAGAAGATGCCTGCTGCCGGCCGACGGATTTTATGAATGGAAAACCACTCAAGGCGGCGAGCGCCGGCCGATTTATTTCCGGCTGAAGTCGGGCAAGCCATTTGCCTTCGCCGGGCTGTGGGAAGGCAGCCGCGTGGGCGGCGAATTGGCCAAGACGTGTACGATCATTACGACTGGCCCCAACAAACTGGTCGAGCCGATTCATGACCGGATGCCGGTGATTCTGATGGAAGAGGATTATCAGCGCTGGCTCGACGCGGCCGAGCGCGAGCCGGAGGATTTGCTATCGATGCTCAAGCCTTTTCCCGGCGAGGAGATGGAGGCCGTCGAAGTGTCGAAGGCGGTGAATAGTCCGAGGAACCAGGGGCCGGAGTGTATTGAGCCGCAGGAAAAGGGTTCAGGGTTTGGGGTTGGGGGTTCAGGAGAAGAGCCGACGCTTTTTTAGGCCTATGAAGCGCGTGGGCGATACGCCGCCTTCACCCGCTTCACATAATCCGTCAGCGCGGCCAGTGGATTGGCGCTGGTGATGACCGGATGCCCGATGGCAACCAGCGATGCGCCTTTCGCGACCGCTCGCACCGCATCTTCGGCATCAAAAGTCCCGACGCCGATGGGGATTTTGACGGCCGAGAGGATTTCATCCAGCCACTGCACCGAATCCCTCGTCGCATCAGCGCGCCGTTGGTCCGCGCCATAGTGCAAATAGACCATGTTGGCCCCCCACTGCTCGCATTGCCGCGCCCGCGGGCCCTGATTCTTCACGCCGATCAGATCAACCACCACCCACACGCCAGTCTGCTTTGAAGCAGCGACTGCGGCCTGGATCGTCTCATCGGGCGCGTTCCCGCAGACCGTCATGATCTGCCCCCCCTGCTGCTGCGTGAGCATCACGTTCTTTCCGCCCGAATCCATCGTCTTGTAATCGGCCAGCACCGGAAATTTCGGGTAGGCGCGTTTCAATTTGCCGATCGTCGCCACTCCCTGCGAGACGATCAGCGGCGTGCCAACCTCCAGCCAATCCACGCCGGCCTTGATGCCGATTTCGGCCATGGCGATGGCTTCTTCAATCGTCGGATAATCGAGCGCGATCTGAATGATCGGTGGGGTAATTGTCATGACTGGAGTTTACACCAGCGCACGCAATGCCGCCTCAGGTCTTGATCAATTTGAACCAGTTGAAGTGCCCGGCGATTTTCTTCGATGTGACACCGTCGAAGACAACCCGCATCACGTGCCGGCCGGCCGAAAGCGACAGCCCGCGGGCGGTGATGGTCCTCCACTTCGCCTGGCGGCCGGAATCCGCAATGTCGATCGCTCCCGTCTTGTCAGCCCCATCGAACTCGACATGGAACGAGCCGCCAGTTCCCGCCGACTGCACCCGCGCCTGCAAATTGAATTTTCCGGCCGCGGTAATGCGCAGCGTATATTCCAGCCACTCGCCGCGCCGAGTCTGGTCCGCGTAATATCCGCCCCCGGCATCCTTCGCCGCCCGAAGCTCCACCGGCGTGCTGCGATACAGCTTGCGCTTGCGATGGTTGGTGTCGTGAAACGCGATGCCCTCGCCGCCACTGTCAAAATTCTCGGCCTCGATTCGGGTATTGACGCCGAACGGAGTTCCCTTGAATGGCGTCTGCTTCTTCGTCGGCGTGGGAGTGGGATCTGGAGTGGGATCGGGAGTGGGATCGGGATCGGGAGTCCCACTGCGCTTGATGGCCAGCCGAATCGCATCATCGATGTCGAGGCGGGGATAGGTCAGGCCGCCCGGATCATGGATCGGCGTGCCGCTGTCCTTGAGGACAGCCATGATCTGCGCCCCGGTTGCATTGGGCATGATCTGTTTGACCAGCGCGGCAGCGCCGGCGATGAAAGGCGTGGGATAGCTGGTGGCCTCGCCGCTCATCAGATAGGCGCTTCCCTTGTGGAGGATGGCAATATTCGAGCCGGGGGCCAGAATGTCCAGCTCCGGCCCGCGCTGCTCCGCCGCCGGGATCTGATCGCGCTCGTTGACCATTCCGGCGGAATAGACATTCGGATCGGCCGCCGGCCACTCCAGTTGATTGGAATTTCCATAGTGCCCGGCCGAGGCAATCATCAGCACCCCCGCCTTGTTCAGCCGCTGCACTTCATCGGCAAAGGTCGCGCGGAAATCGGCCTCTTTCACCCGGATCGACATATTGACGATGCTGATGTTGTAGCGTTTGTGATTGGCCTCGATCCACTGCAACGCCTTCTCGATCCGCTGGCAAAAGCCAATGTCATATTGCGAACCCGTCGGATCAACCACCTTGAACGGAATAACCTTCGCGTCGGGCGCGATCCCCTGGTAGTCAAACCCATCCAGCCCGCGGAACGGCCAGGCCGTGATGATCCCGGCCATTTGTGTGCCGTGGCTGTTTTCATCATTCGGATAATTATCGCCCCGGTAATAGTCCCAGCCGTTGGTGTTGTCGATATAGCCATCGCCGTCGTTGTCTTTCCCATCGTGGGGGATCTCGCCGGGATTCGTCCAGACCCTCCCCTGAAGCTTGGGATGATTGAAGTCGATCCCCGAATCGATGATGGCGATGTTGACACCCTTGCCGGTGATGTCCGGAAAATCGGCCACCGCCTTGTCCTGATCGATGAGCTTCGGATAAGGCCCCCAGTTCATCGCAAGCAGGCGGCGGGCCTCTAGCGTCTCCATCGCACAGAATGTTGGTTGTGGGCGCGAACTCAACCCGTTCATGAGATAACTCCGGCTGTAGGACGCAGGATAGAGCCAAACGCCAGACGCGGGGACGGAACAAATGCGAAGAATTCCAATGCCTGAGTCTGGCGGGCCGCCTTCAATCGTTTTATCGTTGGTCCCATGCGGCCTGATTTAAACCTGCGACTTCTGTTGATCGGATGCCTCTTCGCCTGCGGCTCGCGGGCATCGGCACAGGAAGAAGGCTTCAAAGACCTGTTCAATGGAAAGGATTTGCAGGGATGGGTGAACGTCAACTGCGCCCCTTCCACCTGGACCGTGCGCGACAACATGATCGTCTGCACCGGAATTCCCACCGGCGTATTGCACACAACGAAGCAGTACGAGAATTTCATTCTCGAAGCCGACTGGATGCACCTCAAAGCCGGCGGAAATTCCGGCATGTTCGTCTGGAGCGGCGCATTGCCCATCTGCGGCCAGCCATTCACCAAGGCCGTCGAGTGCCAGGTGCTCGATGGGAATCACGGCGATGTCTTTGCGATTCAGGGGGCGACGTTTGTACCCGATCGGCCGCATCCCAAGGGCTGGATGAGATGCCTGCCCACCGAATCGCGCAATCATCCGGCCGGGCAGTGGAATCATTATCGAATCGAATGCCAGGATGGCCGCGTGACACTGGCCGTGAATGGCAAAGTCGTCTCCGGCGGCAGCAAAACGATCCCGCGGAAGGGATATATCGTTCTGGAATCTGAAGGCTCGGACATTTATTTCAAGAACATCCGCGTCAAGGAGCTGCCCGCATCCAAGGCATCGGACGCCGAGACGGCAGAGGCCGATCGCGGATTCAAATCGATCTACACCGGCGTCGATCTGAGCGGCTGGAAACTCGAAACCGGCCAGGAGGCACACTGGCAGGCCAAGGATTGGAACCTGGATTGCGACGGCAAAGTCGAGGGAGCGAAGAAGAACCTGGTAAGCGAAAAATCCTACTCCGACTTTGAATTGATCATGGATTGGAAAACCCCCGCCAAACCCGCGCCGCAGCAGGTGCCGATTCTGCTCGGTGGAAACATTCCCGAGGCCAAAATCGACAAGCCGGCGGGCCAGTGGAATCGGGCCGTCATCACCATCGAGAACGGCAAATCCAAAATCGCCGTCAATGATCAACCCGCCGTTGATGGGCCCGCGATCGCAAAAGAAACCCCCATCATTCTCCTGCACCGCCCCGAAGGAATTCAGTTCGCCAACCTGTACGTCAGGCCGCTGAAGTAGAGCGGACCACCTTCGCATTAAAGGATGCCAGAATCCGATCGCGCTTTCCGTGATACGGCACCCCCCGAGTGCCGGATGTGGGATGGGAACAAAATCAGCTTCCCATCCTCCGGCGGCGGCTGCACCGGATTGAGCGGAACCACGATCGAACCGACATCCTCGTAAATCAGCGACACCGGCGGATAAAACCGGTTGATTCCATTGGGCGGATCGACCGTGCAATCGCCGATGTCGATGTAATAAATCCCGCACCACGAGCAGTTGGGATGGATGTGCGAATCGTGATAGCCCCCATCGTGCGTGATGTGCACCCACGACTCGAAAAGGTCCACGTTGATCTTCCCCAGCGGGATTTTGTCCCGGTTGATCTCGCGATGCAGCAGGAAAACGATCTCCGCCACCGCCTGCCCGCAAAAATGCCGTAGCTCCTGCACTTCCTTGACATCGGCATGGAAAAAATCGAACGGGCTCTCATACAACCCGTGTTTCACCTTCGGCGCAACTCCACTTTCAATGGCGATCTTGCTCCGCTTTTCCTGCTCATAACTGATCTGGACCAGCACATCCCTGATCCGCGCATGATCCGGGTTTTGGACCTCGATGATCGGCGTGCCCCAGCACATGTGCGGCGTGTATTGCAGCGGCATAGAATTTCCCCAAAACACTCACTCAAGACGTGGCGCCTGATGTGAATCCGACATGCAGTATGTCACATGACCGCACCCCAGGCAACAATTTTGGGGCGGTGCTTTCCGCCTTAAGCGCACAACCGGAATAGCCGATTTTTATGGAGTATGTTCGGACTTTTCAGCAGCGCTAAGCCAACTCCGCAGGAGCTCATCGACAAGCGTAGATACCCCCGCTTCACCACCGAGCTGATCGCCTGCCCCCTGGGTGATGTAGTGGATGTGTCATCCGGCGGAATCCGCCTGCGCGGCCGGGGCAAGGCCCCCGTCTGCCGCGGCCAGATCATCCCCCTCACGCTGCGTGCCCGCGACTCCGAAGTGACCATCAAGGCCCGCGCTGTCCACATCCGCCGCGTCGGCCTGCGGGTGTGGGAGGCCGGCTTCGCCTTCGTCGATATCCGCCCCACCCTGATGAGCGACATCGATCGTCTGGGCCGCACCGGCGAAATCCCCCACTGGACGCATGTGCCGCCGCGGATGATCCGCGCTGAGGCTTCGCTTCCCGATTATTATGGGGTCCTGGGCGTCAGGCAGAACGCCAAGTGGGAGGACATTCGCAAGGCCTTTCACACGCGGGCCAAAAAGTATCATCCCGACGCCAATCCCGATCCGGACGCCGCCGGCAAATTTGTCCGCGTGATCGAGGCGTACAAAGTCCTCAAGGATCCTGACAAGCGAAAGAAATACGACCTGCTCTACGCCGATCGCGACCAGCATCCGATCCCGCTGAAGCCCATTCCCGTGAACGAGCGGCGAAGAAGCTGATCTGGTTCCCTATTTCAAGTGCCGATCGAAAAACTCGTAGGCGATTTTACGAGACGCCTCGGGGAAATCATGGGCGCAGTCCGGATGCTCCAGCAGCAGGCGATCGCGCTGCCCATAAAGCTCATAAATCGGCCTGGCCCCCGCAATGCAGTCATCCACTCCGGTATGCTCGAAGTTGTCATCGCCCATCGGCGCGATGGCCAGAAATGCCCGCGGGGCAAGCGCCCCGATCAGCTCGGGAAAATCAAAGGGCACCTGCTTCGGATCATTGTTGTAAATACTGGCGATGCGTGGCATGTAGCGATCGCTCGTCCACCCCTTCAATTTCCCGCCGTAATACTTCGGAAAGCTCGTAAACCCGCAATTGGAAACAATCACTTTCAATCGCGGCTCGAAAACAGCCGTAAAAATGGCATTGTGACCCCCCAGCGAATGCCCGATGCACCCCAGCCGCTCGCCATCCACCTGCGGCAGCGACTGGAGCAGGTCCACCGCGCGAATGTTGTCGCAGATCGCCTTCATCGAGCCGCTGGCATAGGCCGGGTCTTTGAAATCGTATTTGTACTCCCCAAATGATGGATAATCCGGCGCAAGCGTCACATACCCGCGCTGCGCCAGGTGCAGCGCATAATGCAAATTGGCTTTCGGCCCCAATCCCGCCGGCTCCATCTTGCCCATGGGAGTGGTTTGATGCAGACAAAGAATCGCCGGCGCTTTCTGACCTGATTTGAGCGGCGGGATGAACAGATACGCCCCCACGCGCGTCTTCTCATCCGTGCGATAACTGATTTTCAACCGCTTCAACTCCCCCACTGCCGCCTCTTCCTCTTGCTTCATTTCCAACGGCAATTTTTCCTTCGCCGGCATCTCCCCCATCACCAGTCGCACCGCCGCCAGAATATGCTCGCGCCGTTTCAGCCAATCCTCCTTCGACCGCACCTCATGCCGCTGCCCGGCCTCATCGAGGTAATAGAGCAAATCCTGGTGATCCGAATATCGCGGCGCGGCCGCACCCAGCGACAACATCCACACGATGATGCACAACGCCCGCGCCAGTCGTTTCATCGCAACCTGCCAAGTAGTACGCCGGCTACTCTAAACATGTGGGTGATCCTCGCGAAGGGAACGACACGGGCATCCGAGTACGGCTGCCCATGCCACCCACCGAAAAAGCATGGACGGCGCAGTAGGGTGGGCATCGCCCACCTTTCCCTTCTGCAATGATTACAGCTATCGATGCGAATGGAAATGGATGGGCGGCCGCTCCAGCGTCGCCGGCGGCTCGGATTCCTCGCCCCCGAATCTCCAAAATGCATATGCCGCCAGTCCGATAATCCCCAGCAGGACATAGACCAGCAGCAGCAGCCCGTTGCGCGGCGGCCGGCTGGCCACCGGTGCCGCGGGGACGGGCGGCGGCAGACTATTGAATGACAATCCACAATGCGGACAAAACGCCGCCACCGCCGGCGCGGCCGCCGAACATCGCGGACAGCAGATTTTCCCATGAATGGGCGCTGCGGAAGCGGGCGGCGGCACCGGCCGCCGCAGCTGCGCCCTCTCCCATGAGCTTCTGCGCCAGCGGACCAGCACGCCCCGGAATATCACCCAAACCGCAATCAGCAGCGCAAAGCCCACCCAGTTGGGAATAAAAAAATGAGAGCTATGAAACGATCCCATAATGCCGATTATACCCTCTTTGCGGTCTGCGCAGCTTCCACCGGATTTTTCGGTTCGGCAAGAATTCGCGGCCGCACGTTTCCTGGCCTTTTGACTTTCCTCCCGGGCAGTCTTGGGTCAAAATACCCCCACCCCCGCCCCCACGGCTATAGGCGGCGGCATCAAAAGGATGTAACTCGATGCGCCGGAATTCACTGGCAGTTCTTCTGTTGTTCCTCTCCATGATCATGGTCACCGGCTGCGCTCACCGATCGCGGCCGGAGCAGGCCCAGGTTACCTACGTCTCCAGGCCGCTCATCGATTTCGGCAAAGGCGGCGGCGGCATGCCCCTCGAGGGCGTTAAAGAATTCCACACTGCCGCCGATCTGCTGCTGGGCCTCACCCAGGGCTATCGCTCCCGCGTCGAGTTGCCCAAAGACCACGACCCGATCACCATCGTCGGCGAATTCCCCCACCTCGATCTCCTGCGGGTCGATCTGTCCGACGGATCGCTCAAGAAAGATTTCAAACCGCGGCAATTCAGAAAACCATCGGCCCCGCAGCCGGTGGTTTTCGTCAGGCAGTTTGAATCCGTCGCCCACCCGCTGCGCTACCATGATGGGCCGATGGAATGGCGCGTCAGTGCCCGCGACGCCGAGCTGGATCTGATTCGCGATGGGGAACAATCGAGTCTGGTGCTCACCAGCGCCGCCGAGGGATCGTTTGAATTCTCGATGAACGTCGCCGATGTCCGGCCCATGCTCCTGGCCGGCGCCAAGGCGCACGCCAACGGTGGGTTTAGCGTGAAGGATATCCAGTTCGACGCTCGCAGCGAGAACGATCGCTCGCTGATCATCGACTTGAAGGTCGAGGCGAACTGGCTGCTCCTGCCCGCCGATTTCCGCATCGGCGGACGGGTCGATCTGGATGAAGCCTGCAACGTCCGCCTCTCGGGCCTCAAATGCGAGGGCGAAAACCTGGGCGGCCTGCTCCTGGCCGGCTTCATCGACGATGCCATGCAGAAACACAACGGCAAGGTGATGCCCCTGGCCCAATGGCCCGGCAACAAGATCCAGCTCAGCGGCGCGCAGATCAAGCTGGATGATCACATCCGCATCAAGGCCGCCTTCGGCCCGGCGCCGACAATCGCCAAAGGCAACTGATTTTCCGTGATATCGCGGGATATTTTGGTGCCATGGCCATGCCTACCCGCGTGGCCATGTTGCTTCTGTATTCGTAGGGGCGGGGTAAACCCCCCGCCCACCGTGTGCGGCGGGGGTAGGCCCCCCCACCGTGTCAAGAGGCCGGTCCAAATAGTCCGCGGCCGCAAAAACAACGCCCCCACCCC
>JBGPEF010000170.1:0-9812 GCA_041482675.1 Tepidisphaeraceae bacterium
AGCCGAGTGGGCCGCGGGTGGCGTTGTCGAAGTTGGCGTCGGGGCCGACTTCGCCCCAGTAGAGCCAGCCGGTTTCCGAATCGACGGAAATTCGGAAGGGGTTGCGGTCACCCATCACGAAGATTTCGGGGCGGCCCTGGGAGCCGTCGGGGGGGAAGAGATTGCCAATGGGGATGGTGTAGGTTCCATCGGGCTGCGGCTTGATGCGGAGGATTTTTCCACGAAGATCGTTGGTGTTGGAGGCGGACTTTTGAGCGTCAAAAACGGAGCGTCCCGGCCGCTCGTCGATGGGCGCGTATCCATCGGACTCGAAAGGATCGGTGTTGTCGCCGGTGGCGAGGTAGAGGGCGCCGTCGGGGCCGAAATCCAGCGAGCCGGCAAAATGGCAACACTCATTGCGCTGCACGGGGAAGCGGAGCAGGATTTTTTCGGAGGCGAGGTCGAGTTGGTCGCCGACGAGGGTGAAGCGGGAGAGGCGTTGCTCGTTGGCGTCGAAGGGGGCGGCAGAATAGAAGAGGTAGATCCATTGGTTGGCGGCGAAGTTTGGGTCGAGGGCAATTCCCAGCAGGCCGTCGTCATACTGGTAGAAACTGGGGACGTGGGCGATGGTGGTTGTCGAGGAAGTGGTGGGCGACCAGACTTTGACGTCGCCACCGCGCTGCACGAAGAAGACGCGGCCGTCGGGGGCGATATCGAGCTGCATCGGGTCCAAAGTATCGGCGTCGAGCACCACCTTCTGGTAATTGGCGTTGACGGTCGCGCCGGAATCGCCCGCGACCGCGCCGGCGGCGTAGAGGATACCTCCGAGGATGTGCTGGCGGAACAGGGGCTCGGAATAGCTGGCTATCGTGTGGCCCATCCCGGTGTAGAACGAGCGGCCGCCCCCATATTCCTGAGTCCAGGAGATGGGGTGATCGAAGCCCATCGCTCCTGGGCCGGGTGAGTAGGTCGATTCATCCAGCGTCGCCAGCACGTGGACGTTGCCGCGGGGATTGGTTTGATAGTTGTACCATTCATCGGTGCGCACCCAGCGCTGCGGAAGGCCGGCGGTCGCGGGGTGGACCCGGTCGGCGACCTTGATGGTGGCCTGCTGGATGGCCGGATGACTCAAAAAGTAAGCCCCCACCAGCCCGCCGTACCATGGCCAGGTGTATTCGGTGTCGGCCGCGGAATGGATGCCGACGTAGCCGTGGCCGTTGGCGATATATCTCTCGAACGCGCCCTGCTGAGTGTTGTTCAGGACGTCGCCGGTGGTGAGGAGAAACACGACCGCCTCGTACTGCGCGAGGTTGACATCATTGAATGCCGTGGGGTCTTCTGTTGCGACCACGTTGAAGTTGTTGGCCGTTCCGAGCTGCTGAATCGCCTGGATCCCGGCCGGAATGGAATCGTGGCGGAACGCGACGGTCCGGCTGAAAACCAGCACGTCAAAGGCGGCAGCCAGGAGACAGCGAGGCTCCAGTTGTTCGATCATCAACAAAGCTGATGACTGCTTCATGGTTGAGCCCTCCGATTCCGGTCGCCAAAAGATGAGTTGAAGTGCCCTTCATGTTCTATCGCGCCTGTCCGACGAATCCCATCATTTTTCTTGCGCTAAGACATTGCATGGGCGGCGGTTTAGGCCTGTGGGGGATCGATTGCAGAATAAGTTGCGGAAAAAGGGATAGTTGCGGAAAAATGGATGGGACTGAAAAAAACTGGTGCCGTTGTCGATTCTGGCGAGCGCTGAACGACTATTGGGTGTTAACAGTGGAGCCAGGGCCGACTTCCCGGTCGAAACCGTGGGGACGGTCTCTCCGCAAGCCAGAAGGAGATGCAACGATGCGATTCATGATGTTGGTCAAAGCCAGTAAGGATTTTGAGGCGGGCATTCTGCCGGATGAGAAGATGCTGTCGGAGATGGCCAAATGGACCGAGGAGCTGGTCAAAGCGGGCGCGCTGCTCGCGTGCGACAGGCTCCAGCCGAGCTCGAAGGGCGTGCGGGTCCGGTACTCCAAGGGAAAGTTCATGGTGACCGACGGGCCCTTCGTCGAGACGAAGGAGCTGATCGCCGGCTACGCGATCCTCCAGTTCACGTCGAAAGCCGAGGCGATCGAGTGGACCAAGCGTTTCGTCCAGGTTGACGCCCCGGGGCGGCTTGGCGCGGAGAGTGAGTGCGAGATCCGCCCCTTCTTCGAATACGAGGAATTCGGTCGGAGCGAGGCGGTCGAACGGTTTCGGGAGATGGGGGTGGGGATGAGGAAGTAGGCGTGGGGATCGTGCGGCTGGAACAACAGCTCATTGCGTGCGCTTGTGGAAACTAGCTGCGTCCCCGTTTCGCCGCCTGCGAGAAACTAGCCCAGTCCCCGTTTCACCGCTTGTGGAAAACTAGCCCAGTCCCCGTTTCACGTTTCCCCGTTTCACGTTTCACCGCCCGACAGCGATCATTCCCCGCGGTAGATGCGGCGGCGGCGGAGGTACTCGCGGACATCGGAGGCGACGAGGAACTCGATGGATTTGCCGGATTTGAGACGCTCGCGGATTTGGGTGGCGCTGATGTCGATGAGGGGGGCATCGACGATGGCGGCCTTTAGCTTTTGATATTCGGCGGGGAGGGCGTTCCAGTCGATGGTGGTGCCGGGGCGGGCCATGATGACGAATTTGGTTTCGGCGAGGAGCTTTTGGGGCTCGTGCCACTTGGGGAGGGACATGAGCATGTCAGCGCCGATGAGCCAGTGGACTTCTTTTAGGCCGCGTTTCTTGAGCTCGCGGACGGTGTCAATGGTGTAGCTGGGGGGAGGGCGGCGGATTTCCAGCTCATCGACTTCGAAGAGATCGGACTGCTGGGCGGCCGCGAGGCGGGACATTTCCAGGCGGTCTTCAGCGCCGGCCAGGGCTTCAGCGCCTTGCTTGTGGGGAGGCTGGGCGCAGGGGACGAGGATGACTTTTTCGAAGCCGGCTTTTTCGGCCACAGCGCGGGCGCAGATGAGATGGCCGACGTGAATGGGGTTGAAGCTGCCGCCGAAATAGAGGGGTGGCATGGGCATCAATAATGATTATCGACAAAAGGGGGAGAGGGGGAGAAGGAGTCGGAAGTCGGAATTCAGAAGAAGACCCCTCACCCTGCCCTCTCCCCGGAGTACCGGGGGGAGGGGAAGAGGAGGGAGTGGGAGGGGGTCGGGCGAGGACGTGATGGCGGGGCGACTTCGTGAAAACAATCACGAAGTATGTTGATATCGTGAAAAAATTCACGTAATGTGTCCTTAGATGGCGCTTAGAGGCCATGTAGGCGTTAATGAGGTCCGATTATGCGAAACCTCGATGGCTTGAGGCCGTCTAATAGGAAGAAGGGTGGCGGGGGTGGAGGTGATCGGGTGGCCGGACGGCATAAAGGGTGGCAGGAGATGGGTTTAGAGCGTTATAACCGCCTGATCGGCCGAAATTTAGGGATCGAACGCAACGGCATTGGCCGACGTATAGTAGATAACGGTTCAGCGCACAGCCAGAATAAAAGTGCGCGCTTGTCAGTTAGGTGTATAGTCGGAAGGGAGGCCAATATGGCCACCGCAGTCGCAAAACAACCCAATCGTATCCAGCGCGTGCCGAAGGCACTGCGAGAGCAGGTGGAACGTCTGCTCCAGGAAAACTTTGCCTTCATGGACTCGCCGGTTTTTCGTCGTAAGCACATCGAGCGCGATCTCTTCGAGGTGGAGGCGGAGCCGGAGCTTCCGCCGACGGCCTGGTATCAGCCGACTTCGCAGGATTTGGATGGTGGACCCACCAATTCCCCGAAGCTGATGAAGGGGCCCGAGGAGCGGATGATGTTCCTGCGCTTCAACTTTGCCAAGCGCCGCCTGAGCGATCTGAAAAAGCGGATCGCCAAGGATGGCCTGACCAGGGAGACGGCGGAGCAGGTGGTCGAGTGGCACCGCCGCTTCGAGCACTTCCGCGAATATCTGGTGCGGACCAACCTGGCGCTGGTGCTGGCGATGGCCAAGCGCACGCGGCTGGGCCAGGTGGATTTCGCAGAAGTGGTCAGCGAAGGAAATATGGCCCTGCTGCGGGCCGTGGACAAATTCAACGTGGATCGCGGCTTTAAGTTCTCGACTTATGCCTGCCGGGCGATCCTCAAGGCGTTCAGCCGCGCAGCGCTCAAGTCCTCGCGGCACCGCACGCGGTTCCCGGTGGAGTTCGAGCCGGACCTGGAGAAGAGCGACTGGTCGGATCGACGCCGGGAGACGATCGAGGAAGAGTGCGTCGATGAGTTGAAGACGATCATCGATCGCAATCTGGCCGACCTGACCAATGTTGAAGAGACGGTGATCCGCCGCCGGTTCAACTGGCAGGAGCAGCAGGAATCGCCGCTCACTTTGGAAGAAGTGGGCAAGATCATCGGCGTGACCAAGGAGCGGGTGCGCCAGATCCAGAACAAGGCGCTGGCGAAGATCAAGCTGGTCATGGAGGATGGCGTGCTGCGGACCAAGTCGGAAGTGCCGGCCGAGGAATCGATGGATGAGCCGGTGAGCACGGCGATGTAAGTTGAACTGATTCTAAATTGCAGATTTGATGAGGCCCGCGAAAGCGGGCTTCTTTTTTTGACCCTCAATTGGTGCGCGCGGCGTGGGGAGCTGGGAATTATGCTTCCGAGCTTGCGCCTCCGGTCGCGATGATCTGCACGGGGATTTCCGGCGGCAGCAGGTTTTCCAATCGGCGCTGAAAGCTGCCTTTGACCAGATGATAAATGACACCGCGCCGGCTGGTGCCGATGAGGATGCGGTCGCAGCCGTTCATGGCGGCGGCTTCGGCGAGGAGGACGGCGGCGTCGGGGCCGTGGTCGTAGACGGGGATGATGGGGACGTTGGCGTCGTGGCCCATCTCGAGGAAGCGCTGGAAGGTTTTCTGGGCGGCCAGGTCGGTGTCGATGGACATGGTTTCGCCTTCGTACTTATACGAAAGACTGATCTGGCGGATGAAACAGGTCACCAGGGCTGCGCCCTGCTCGCGGGCGAGGGCGAGGGCGGCGGGGGCGAGGGCTTCGGAGCCGTAGGTGCCGACGATGATGCGGGGTTTGGAGAGGGCGTCGGTGGTGAGCTGCTCGGCGATGGCCTGGCGGAGGAGGCTGGGTTTCACGCCGGCGCGATTGCGCAGCCATTTGGTGATGGCTCGGGCCGTCAGTCCAATCGCCAGCACGGTGCCAACGAAAACGAGGGCGTGCCGCTTGGTGACGGCCAGGCTGACCCAGATGGCGGTCAGGAGCAGTCCGAGAGAAAACGCAAATGCCTTGCGCCATGGCCGGCGCAGGCGCGGATGGGTTGAGACCAGGGTGATGTTGATGGCGACCGCGCCGACAACGCCGATTGCATAGAGCGCGGCGAGATGTTCCAGATCGTGGCTGACGATGAGCACCACGCAGGGCACGATGGTGGCGATGGCCGCGGGCAGCCAGGGGACGCCGAATCGGTTGAGCTTTTGAAAGAGCGCGGGCAGCTCGCCGTCGCGGCTCATCAGGTATTGCACGGAGATCATGTCGGTGATGACGGTGTTGCAGGCGGAGAGGAGCAGCAGGCCGCCGATGACGCGGACGCCGATTTCGGCCCAGCGGCCGACGTAGGCGCTGGTGAGGAAGGCCAGCATGTCCTCCTTGTGGGCGTTGTTTTCGGAATTGTGCAGCCGGGCCACCATGACCAGGCCGAGGAGAATGTTGAAGATCGCCACCTCCGAGGCCACGACCCAGATCGCGCGCCGCGCGGTCCTGGCGACCGGTTTCTGCATGACGCCGGTGAGATTTCCGATCGCCTCGACGCCCGAGAGGGCCAGCACGATGGCCACGAAATTGAGCCAGAGCCGGGTGGGCTTTTCGTGCATGCTGCCGACGTGTTCCTTGAGCTGTGCCCAGTGAATTTGCGGCAGGGCATCAAGAGAGATCAGCAGCGTGATCCCAACCATCGCCAGTGCGGCGGCGATGGCAAATCCGCCGGTGTGCTTTGGGCCCATGAGGTTGAATGAACCGATGGCAACGATGGCGATGATGGCCCACAGGCCGGGGGAATTCCATGCCCACAGGGAGCCGGTGTGTTCCAGGCCGAAGTAGTGGAAAGCATCCAGCGAGCTGAGGCTTGCGGTTACCACGTAATCGGCAAAGAGCAGCAGCGCGCCGATCACGGCCAATGTCTGGCTTTTGTGCTTGGCGGCCGTGTAGACACCGCCGCCATCGGGGTAAATCCGGCAGATCTGCGTGTAGGCCCAGCCGACTCCCAGAATGAGCAGGCTCATGGCGGAGATGAGCCAGATGCTTGCGCCCTGGGCAAAGAAGAACGCAAGGCCCAGTACATAGAGTCTGCTGGTGCCCCAATCGCCAAAGAGCAGTCCGGCCGCTTGAAGCCAGCCGACATTGCGCGGACGCTGACCAGAAAGGAGCGCCAGGGCGGCGGGTTTGCCGCGCCCACTGTCACTGATTTGCATATAGGACTCAAGCGATGAACCGGGGCGCCGCAGTCCTGCCTGCGGGAGGCCGGCCATCGGGGGTTCCCAACCGCCAAAAGTCGCGGTTGGGAGCCCTTCGCACAGGCGTCGCTCGGGGAGGCACGGCCGACTCGCCCCATTTTGACTCAGGGGCGCGAGAGCCGCGCAGGAGAGCAAAACGCCATGCCCTTTCAAAAGCCTACGGGGTTAGCTGACGGGCTGGAGCCTGAAAGTGCTCTGGGATGGTTTTTGTCCATCCCTACGCCCCGGCGGCCGGCGTTCCCACCGGCCGCAATTGGGTTCCCCGCACCACGCCAACGGGCATGGTTTCGGCGGTCATAACAGGAGGATAGCGTAATGCTGAGGGGTGGGGAATGTCAAATGGGGTGGGGCTGGAATAGCTGCAACTGTTGTGCATTTAATGGCTTATGGGTGTTGCAGATTCCTCGGGGGGAGGAGTTTCTTTCGCCTGACGGTCGGGGCGGTATTGGGTGGTCGCGGCGTGGATGTCGCTTTGGCAAAAGGTGAGACTTTCGATTGCGTGCGAGATATGCGTCACGACCGATGTCGAGCATGAGTTTGGAAACGTTATGAAATGCCTGGAGGCGGCCTACACGCACGTCGTCGTGATTTCACCGGACGAACGGCAGCTGACCAAGCTACGAGAGAGCATAGAGCCAAGGCTACCACAAGGTGCCGGCAGCAGCGTGCGATTCTTAACCCCGGACGCTCTGTTCACATTCGTTCAGGGGTGGAATTAAAGGTGACGCGGGGTGGAATTAAAGGTGACGCGAACCATAATATAAAGGTTCGCGTCACCTTTAATTCGTCCTGTCGTCACAGATAGCAGCGGCGGCGCGAAATAGATTTGCTTTTCTTCGGAATCCCTGAGATTTCCTTGACATGTGAACATCTCACTTTCGCGATTCAGAGCCCACTGGGGATGGAAATTAAAGGCTACTGGTCATCCTGGCAATTGATCGTTTGAGTCAGACGCCTCTTCAATCGTTTTGACGCTGATGCCGTATTCAGCACATATCGCCAATAGATCTTTCAGTGCCTCGGGATTGCGGACACGCACAACTGCCGGTTGTTCGGGCGGATGCTTATTCCAGAACAATCGATCGGCAATCTGAACAATGGGCCCAGTGCCAGCGACACGAGACAGCTTCTGAGCAAATAGCGCCCATCGGCCAGTCGGAGGCTTCGTCGTATACATGTGTAATGTCATTAGCTCTCCTATCGGAGCGGATACGTTCCTGGACCAAAACCTCAAGTGGCTCCGGATAAATTAAAGGTGACGCGAACCATTAATCACGATTCCTTGGCGATTTTCGGCTTTTTCGATCCCTTGGGGCGGCCGCGCGGGCGCAGGGTTTGTTGCAGATGCAGCGCTTGGGCCGTTTCGTGGGTCCATTGCTCGTTGCCCAGCGGGCGGTTGCGGGCAATGTGCTGTTTCATGCTTGCCTCCTCGGCATCGCTTTGAGGGGAGTTGACCAGCTTGACCCATCCGGCCGGCCGGTGGATTGGCCATTCGGCCAGCAGTGGGCGCAGTTCATGCGATCGGTCCCGCCGCAGGAAGAGGCTTCCCCATCGCCACTTTTGTGCGTTGCGCACCAGCTTGGCCCGCAGCGGATTGCGCTCCACATAACGCAGGACCGTCAGGAGGTGCTCATCTTGCTCGATGGGGAAGCTCTTGAAGCGTCCTTGATACAGGTGCCCGTGTCCCACCGCGGCGTGGGCGTGCTTCCAGCGTTGGGCGTGGGTGAGGGTCAGCCAGCGCATGAAGGCGGTGAGCTGGCCATCTTTTTTTGGCCAGAGGACCAGATGCCAGTGGTTGGGCATGATGCACCAGGAGAGAATTCGGATGGGGACTCGGCTCCAGGCCGCCAGCAGCACCCGTTCGAACGCAAGGAAGTCCTCCGGTTTCTTGAAAAGCCGGAGCCGGCCGTTGGCGCGATTCAGCACGTGGTAGACCAGGCCACCGGGAGCTTTTCGGGGGAGGCGCGGCATGGAAGAGGATGATATGCGAAGAGAGATTTTTCTCAAGGTCAAATAAAGGTTCGCGTCACCTTTATTGGGTCCTTTAATTGGGCGCACCTTTAATTGGGCTAGTTGGGGTTGCGGATTAGTGACTCACGGGCGCGGCCGGTTCTTGGGCAGGAGCTGCCTGGGCCGCGTTGCCGCCGGGGGAGATGACTTCGACGGGGATTTCCGGGGGGAGCAGGTCTTCAAGTTTTTGCTGGAATGATCCTTTGATCAACTGGTGAAGTGAGCCGCGGCGGCTGGTGCCGATGAGGACGCGCTCGGCGCCGCTGATGGCGGCGGCTTCGGCGATCATCTCGGCGGAATTGCCGCCGGTGTCGTACATGGGAAGGATGGGCACGCCATAGCGATGGCCGGCCTCGAGCCATTCGGCAAAGAGGCTTTGGGCGGCCGGATCGCTTTCCAGAGTCAGCCGCGCCTCGGAACCGATGGCGAGGGCAACGTCGCGGACGAAGCAGACGACCATGGTGGCATTGCGCTGGCGGGCGAGATCGAGGGCGGTGTCGGCGAGCTGGGCGGAGCCGGCGGTGGCGATGAGGAGCTTGGGGCGCATCAGCGCATCGATGGGGAGTTGTTCGACGATGGCCTGGCGGAGGAGACTGGGCTTGGGGCGCCTTTTCTGTGCATAGCGGGTGATGGCCCGCAGCGAGAGTCCGATCAGCAGCACCACGCAGACGAAGACGACGGCGTGGAGCTTGGTGAAGGCGAGGGTGATCCAGATGGCGATGAGGATCACGGCCAGCCAGCCCATGAGGGTTTTGCGCCACATTTTTCGCAGGCGCGGGTGGAAGGCGCAGAGGGCACAGTTGATGGCGACCGCGCCGACGACGCCGATGGCGTAGAGGGAGGCGAGGGTGTTGATGTCGTGGGCGAAGAAGAGGACCAGGACGGGAGCGACGGTGGCGATGACAGCGCCGATCCAGGGCGCGCCAAAGCCGTTGAGTTTTTGGAAGACTCCGGGAAGCTCGCCGTCGCGGGACATGACATAGGTGATGGACATCAGGCCGTTGACGGCGGTGTTGGCGGCCGAGAGCAGGAGCAGTCCGCCGACGCCACGGACGAGGAATTCGCCCCATTTGCCGACGTAGAAGCCGGCCTGATAGGCCATCATGTCGCCAACGTGCGACTCGCGGCCGGGGGGATTGGCGACCATGGCGAAGGCGAGGATGAGATTGAAGAGGGCGACTTCACCCGCGACGACCCAGATGGATTTTCGCGCGGTCTGGAAGACCGGTTTTTTCATGACGCCGGTGAGGTTGGCGATGGCCTCGACGCCGGAGAGTGCGAGCACGACATGGACGAAGGCGCGCCAGAGCTGCCATGGG
>JBGPEF010000171.1:0-9799 GCA_041482675.1 Tepidisphaeraceae bacterium
CGGGGGACGGCGGCTGAAGCCGCCCCTACGGGAGGGAGATTTTTTTGGGGGGGGGTACAAGGGTGGGGGGATGGTGGATTGGTTTCATGGGGGGTGTTTGGCGTTAGTATTTGGGGATGCACTATCTGCTTACTGGCGGCGCGGGGTTTATTGGGTCGCATTTGGCGGAGCGGCTGCTTGGGGATGGGCATTCACTGACGATCCTGGACGATTTCTCGACGGGGCGGGAAACGAATATTGCGCGGCTGCGGTCGAACCCGAAATTGGATCTGATTCGCGACAGCGTGGAGAACGAACAGACAGCGCTGCTGGCCGTCAGCCGGGCGGATGCGATTTTTCATCTGGCAGCGGCGGTGGGGGTGAAATTGGTGGCCGAGGAGCCGGTGAGGACGATTCGGACGACGATTCATGGGACGGAGGTGATCCTGGATGCAGCGCATCGGTTTGGGAAGCCGGTGCTGATCACCAGCTCGTCGGAGGTTTATGGCAAGGGGACGCGGGTGCCATTTCGGGAGGAGGATGATGTGCTGATGGGGGCGACGAAGTTTTCGCGGTGGTGCTATGCGTACTCGAAGGGGATCGATGAGTTTTTGGGGCTGGCGTATCACAAGCAATTTGGTTTGCCGGTGACGCTGGTGCGGCTTTTCAACACGGTTGGGCCGCGGCAGGTGGGGATGTATGGGATGGTGCTGCCGCGGTTTATTTCGGCGGCGGTGGCGAATGGGCCGCTGGAGGTTTATGGGGATGGGAATCAGACGCGGTGTTTTTGCCATGTGTCGGATGTGGTGGATGCGCTGATCAGGTTGATGGCGACGCCGAAGGCGGTTGGGGATGTGTTCAATCTTGGGGGGCATGAGGAGATTTCGATGAATGACCTGGCGCGGCGGGTGATCGCGCTGGCGAATTCGAAGAGTGAGATCAGGCACGTTCCTTATGAGAAGGCTTATGGGATTGCGTTTGATGATTTGCCGCGGCGGGTGCCGGATTTGAGCAAGATCAAGGGGGTGATCGGGTTTACGCCGCGGTACAGTTTGGATGAGATTATTAGATCGGTTTTGGAGGAGCAGGGGGGAAAGAGTTGAGCGGGGAGAGGTGCAGAACGGCGGCTGAAGCCGCCCCTACGGGAGGAAGAGATGGCGGCGGTGATGTTTCTTGGAGTGGGGAGTCTTTGAGGGCGTGAAGTTGACGATGGAGGTGGAGAGGGCGAACTGGGGGGACACTGGCAGCAAGCTGCCAGTGGCACCAGCACCAGAGGCGGGGGCGGGGAGGGATTGGCCGAAATTGGCGGCGAGGTCGATGAAGTCGCTGATGGTGACGGCGTTGTCGTAATTGAGATCGCCGTCGGCGTAGGTGGCGGGGGATTTGTTGAAATTGCTGGCGAGGTCGATGAAGTCACTGATGGTCACCTGGCGGTCGCCGTTCAGGTCGCCGGTGAGGATGAAGAAATTGAGCGTGTGATCGGCCGCGAGGGTGTTGGTGGCGAGGTCCTTGACGCCATCCTTCTTGAGCGTGGCGGTGTAATTGGCGTCGGTGAGCTGGGCGGGGAGATCGAAGAGGGCGGTGTTGGTGGCGGGGTCATAATGGATGGCGGTGGGGTTGAATATTGCGCTGGTGGCGAGGTTTTTGATGAAGAGATCCTCCCTGCCGAGGGTGTCGGAGACATCTTCGCTGAACTGGTAGCGGAGCTGGCGCGGGGCGGTCTGGTATTCGAAGCTGGCGGCGGTGATGGCTGGGGGAGTGAAATCAGCGCGGATGTAGGCGAGGGAGGATGGGGATTCGCCGCCGACGGCAGCGCTGATGACGGCTTCGTAGCCGCCGGCGACGGCGGCGGCGTGATAGTCGTAGCGGTCGGGGACCCACGGGCCGGTTTGATGATTGAGGAGGCGGGCGAGCTTGAAGAAAGGGGCGACGCCGACGGTGGGGTTTTCGAACATGAAGGAGATGAGGTTGACGAGCTTGCTGTGTTCGCTGTTGGTGACGGTGATGGCTTCGTCGGCGCTGGTGGGGGTTTGCTCGTTGCCGGCGGTGATGCCCAGGACGCCGCCGTCGCGGCTGTAGAAGGCCCAGGAGAAACTGGAGTGGGCGGCGAAATTGATCTGGGCGCTGGGTGTGCCAAAACCGGCGTTGGGGTTGTAGTTTCCGCCGCCGTCTTTGGCGGGATCGATGGCGATGAGGGTGTTGACGCCGCCGAGGCGTTCGGCCAGCTCGTCCGTCATGTTGCCGCCCCAGGAGTGGCCGATGAGGTTGATGTTTTGGGGAGCGAGGCCGTAAGCAAGGAGGGCGGAGGCGGCCCAGGCGGCGACGGGTTGGATCCAGTCTTCCTCGCGGAAAAGCAGGCCGGATTTGGGGTCGGCGGGGCCGGACCAGTCGAGGGTGAGGACCTGGTCGTTGGGTCTTTGGTTCAGGATCGCGTTGGCGAGGCGGGGGATGTTTGGAGTTGGGGCGCTGTAGCGGGAGGAGCTGCGGCCGTGGATGACGATCCAGGTTTGCTGGGTGGGATTGGTGGTGATGGGTTGGGGGTTGGGGTTTCCATGGCGGAGGAGATCGACGAGGTAGGTTTCGTTGCCGTTGCCGACGTTGCCGGAGAGGGTGCCGGTGAGGCCGGGGGAGAGGATGAGTGTGTAGGGGCCGGTGGGGCCGCCTGCCGTGTCGTTGTCGCCGGTGAGGGGGTTGAAGGTGTTGTTGGTGGAGGAGGAGACGGCGATGAAATAGGCGCCGGAGGTGGGGAAGGTGTAGGAGAGGAAGGATTCGAGTGATGCGGATTCGCCGGGGGCGGGGGAGTTATCGTTGGCGGCCAGTTGATTGCCGTTTTGATCGAAGAGGCGGAGGAGGGAATCGACGGGTTGCGCGGCCGGCGTGGGGTCGATGTCGAAGGAGATTTTTTGATTTGCGGATACGGCGAAGGAGAAAATATCCACGTCGGTGGAGGAGTCGATTTGATTTTGGGTGGAGCGGGATTGGATTAATGCGCCGAGGCCGGTGGCTTCGGAGATTTGGTCGTCGGGGTCGAGGTCTGTGGGGGTGAGGGAGGAGAGGAGGAGGCGGGGTTCGAGGGGTAGGAAGTGGTGGGGGAACATTCGGGCGAGATTATACGAGAGTTGGGACGGAGAGCGGGGGATGAGCGGGAGTGGTGGCTTTGTTTGGTTAAAAAAATGTGGCGCGGGGCGGCTGAAAATGGCGTTTTTGGAGCGCTGGTGGGGTTTTTGGGTGGCTTGGGTGGCTTTGTTTCCACGAAACACACGAATGGCGAGTCCACGAATAACACGAATGGGGAGGAGGGGGATTTGCGTCGCTGCGCTGTTACATTTCGGTACATTTGTTACATCGGAGACGGGAAGAGGGGCGCGCGGAGGGGGCGCAGTTTGCGAAGCTGGGTAAACGGAACGCATACGACCCCTTTTCTGGATTCCCCAATCTTCCGTACGTTTTCTGGATGAGTTTGTTCTGTAAAAAGTCGCCGAATTACAATATTCTGTATTTGCGATTTGAGCTAGTAGCGGGCGGGGAGGTGGAGTTGGGGATGGTGCGAGTGGGAGCGATGGTGTCGGTGGGGTTTGTGATGGCGCTTGGGTTGGATGGAGAGATGAAAGATCACCCTTGATGAGAGTCGGGGGTGATTCTTTTGGGCTCTTTTGCGGATTGAGGTTAGCGATGTTTGCGATGGGTCGTTCTATTTGGAGCTAGGAGAGTGAAACACTATTGAATCTCAGCCGGTGCTTCTGGTGATTCGCCTGCATCAACGAACGCGAACACATCGGATTCCTCGGTTACGGCTTTACGAAAGGCAGTGAAGTCCTTATCGGAGGTCAGAAAGAATCGCAACGCTTTTCCTCGTTCAACAGGTTCAACTTGATCCGGCTGACTGAGTCGCTCAGCCCAGAAAGTGACGTCGTTGGCGAATCGGCCTTTTTGCCAGACGTAAGAATTCTTTCTATGAGCTTGGACCGCCCATCGGCGCTTTGTTCCAATCCGATACCATAGAGCCCGCTCGCGTAGATAGTATTCGCGACCCCCCTCCAACTCCTGCGTATAAAATTTGACGATTGCCTTATTCTCAATATCCGCCAACGACTCTTTCCAATTCGACCACTTCAGAGGCTTCTGATCAGAGCGCCTTCGCGTCGCATGCTGAGATATTTCCGGCGGTGGATAAATGCACGTGCAATTCAGGAACTGAACGTCACCTTCAGCCGACAACTCCATTCGATAGCAACGGATGTCCAAGTCATATCGTTCGTTCAGCCATTCGGCCGTAACAAGTACTTCGTAGTCGAATTGCTCAGCCATTAGAATAATGCGCTGGCTTTGATTTAGCTTCTCCATGTCTACGTGCAGGAATTCCTCGATGTCATCGGAAGCATCCTCCAAGTTTTTACAAATAAGTTTGCTTCGTTCCGCGAGTAATCGATCCGATTGCCATTTTGCGACCATGCCAGCGTAACCAAGGGCTTGAAGGAGCTGCAGTTTGTGACTTGCGCGCTTTAGCTCAATAACTACCAGAGATCCCTGTTCATCAATTGCCAATAAGTCAATTCTGTCATCTACGAAATCGGCGGGACGAACTTCTTCGCCGATCAGCAGGAGGGGTTCGCCAAGTTCGGCAAAGAAAGCCTCTGGACTTTGACGGATCATCAATTGAAGGTCATGGCGCTCTACTATCCCAGTAGTCGCCATGTCCGGCTGTTCTAGCCGTATAAATCGCTTCTGCTTTCTATCAATCCGCAGCATAAGTGATCGCTGGTATCTCGTGCCCACCAATTGTAACGCAACCGGCGAAAACAGATATGGTTGTGAGTTCTCGCTTCAGCCTGAAGTTCTCTCAAACCGGAAAATATCCATTATCACGGGCAAGATGCCCGTGCTACGGTTTCGCGATTGGAGCCTTGGGCCAGTTGTCGGTCCGGAACGGCGAAGCCGGGAGGCCTTCTTTGTTGTACAGGTTGCAGTCGGGGTTGTTGGACCAGCCATATCTCACTGCGACGGGGTTGGGGACTTCTGGAGATGACACGACGATGCTGTTGCCGTCGATTTGGGCGTCGGCCCAGACGAATTTTTTATCCTCGCCGGCGATGGCGAAGCCTTTTACCTTGGCTGCGCCGGCGGCGCGGTCGTCGGTCTTTACTTCCAGGCCGGAGCCGGTGTGTTTGAAGGTGAGGCGGATTTTGCTGCTTTCGACTTTCATGGAGTCGTACTCTGGGCCGGAGTATTCGATCTTTTTGTCGTAGGCGGTGCCGAGGGCGGCGAGGGCGAGGCGCTTGCCGACGTCTTCCTTGTTCTTGGGATGAATGTCGTTGGCCTCGCCGATGTCGATGATCACGGCCATTCCGGTTTTGGGATTGGTCTGCGCGGTCTGGAGCTGGGCTTCGCGCAGCTCGGCCCAGTCGGAATCGACGGGTTGGGCGTCCTTTTTCATGAAGTTGGCGAGCTGGACCTGGTAGAAGGGGAAATCGCGGCCGAATTCCTTGCGCCATTGGTTGATCATGGCGGGCATTTGTTTGCGATAGAGTTTGGCGTTGCCGGCGTTGGATTCGCCCTGGTACCAGATGGCGCCGGTGATGCCGTAGGGGACGAGGGGGGCGATCATGCCGTTGTATAGAGTCGCGGGGCCGTTGCCGGGGCCGCGGGGGGCGGTGGGGGCGGGCTTGCCTTCCTCCTTGGCCTTGGCGGCGTCTAGTTGGTACTTCTTCAATTGCGCTTCATATTGGTCCACGCGGGTTTGCCAGCCATCGATGACGGCTTTCATCTCGGGGTCGGCTTCCATGACTTCTTTGGATTGCCAGAGCTGGATGGCGGTGCCGCCCCAGGAGGTGTGGATCAGGCCGATGGGAACGTTCAATTCTTTTTGCAGTTCGCGGCCGAAAAAGTAGCCGACGGCGGAGAAGGAGGGGGAAGTTGCGGGAGAGGATTCATCCCACTTGCCGGAGACGTCGGCGAGGGGCGTGTTGGCGGGATTCTTTTTGACGGTGAAGAGGCGGAGGTTGGGGTTGGAGGAGGATTCGATGGCGGGTTGGGCGTCGCGGGCGGATTTGAGCTGGAATTCCATGTTGGATTGGCCGGAGCAGATCCACACGTCGCCGATGAGGACGTTTTTGTAGGTGATGGTGCTGGGGCCGGAGATGGAGAGCTCGTAGGGGCCGCCTTCTTTGATGGGGTCGAGCTTGATGAGCCATTTGCCGCTTTGGTCGGCGGTGGCTTGTTTGGTTTGGCCGGCGATGGTGAGGGTGATGGCCTGGTTGGGGGAGGCGGTGCCCCAGATGGGGGTGGCGAAGTTGCGCTGGAGGACCATGTTGTCGGAGAAGATGGCCGGGAGATGGAGGGAGGGTTGGGGGTCGGCGGAATAGGCTCGGGTGGCGAGGAGGAGGGTGAGGAGGAGGAGTGAAAGTTGACGAGGGATGCGGCGGATCATCATGTTTGGCTCTCCTTTAGATTTGAAGGGACGGCAGAAGATAGTACACAAATTGGTGAGGTGTGTTTAGATGGTGGATGTTGGATGGTGGGGGGGAGGTTCTTGGTTTTGAGTTGGAACGTCGCTGGTTGTGGAAGATATAGGGGTAGGAAGTTCGCTTTCAATCTCAATCGCAGACGCATGGGGGGCGTACCCCCCCTGCAACCCCCCGAAAGCCGTTTAAGTAGCGCCACCTTTGGTGGCTCACTGGAGGAATTCTGGTAAATGCAATGGCGCGGGAGGAAGGGAGTGCGAGGGGTTGCAGGGGTGAGAGGGCTGGCGCGAGACGGGACTCGCTGGCCTCCGGTGCCCGGTCAACACAGCCACTCGCAGGCGGACAGGTAGCATCGATTTCCCGGATGTAAGTGAAAGGAGCTGATATCGGCAACAACCATGCTCTATCCAAAATGATGGTGGACGGCGCGTACTCTAAAAGAGCCATGTGGATGCGATGGAGCATGATGCAACGATCGATGGTCTGGGCCGCAGTTTGGAGCATTCGCATTTTGGCGGTGGGGGTGACACTGACATTGGTGATCTGGTGCATCCGCAGCTTTTTGGCATACGACGAGTTCACCTGGACCGGGTATCAGCCGGGAGCCATCGCGACGAGGAGAATCTACTTTTCCCGTGGGACAATGTGGGTGAGCAGGTTCGAAGAGCGCCATCGGAAGGAACACTCGACGAGAGTGCCAACTGCTGCCAAGTGGAGATTCGATCATGATGTTGATACGCCGCCGTGGCGCCCGCATTTTTTTGGACGGGAATCGCTCACGTGGCTGAATTGCCTGGGATTCTATTATTTCTCCGGGACAGAACTGGATTGGAAGTTCTCGTGGCATAGGCGTAGCGGGTGGATCGCGGTTTTTCCGATGTGGGCGGTAATGGCATTCGCAGTTCCGGTTGGTTTCTGGAATTTCCCGCGCTGGCGGCGGAAGCGGGCGAGGGAAAAACGAAGTCGCAATGGACGTTGCGAGAATTGCGGATATCACTTGTGCGGCTGTGCCGGCTGTTGCCCGGAATGCGGTTGCGAACGGCGCAAGCCGCGTGCCTTGGAGCGGCTGGAGGGGTCCACAGCTTGAGCAGGGTTTTGCCGGTATCGAGGTCGTCGCTGGTTTTCCTGTGGCGTTTGTTGAGATTCATGGGGACAATGGGGGCACAAAAGGGAGATTTGTATGCTTTCAGGCCCGCCGCCGCTGGTGTTGTCGGTTTGGAATGTTCCTTATTCGAGGAATGTGAATTTTACGGGGAGGGAAGAGGTGCTGCGCGGGATGAGGGAGGAGTTTTTGGCGGGTGATCCGCTGCGGCGGGCGCAGGCGATTCATGGGCTGGGGGGAGTTGGCAAGACACAAGTGGCGCTGGAGTATGCGTATCGGTATCGGGAGGAATATTCGATCGTGTGGTGGGTGCGGGCGGAAGAGCCGGCGACGATGATGGGGGATTTTTTAGCTTTGGGGGAAAGACTGTTTGGGGGAGTGGTGAAGGCCGAGCCGGAGGCGGTGGCCGAGGCGGTGAAACGGGCGCTGGATAATCGGCTGAACTGGCTGCTGATTTTGGATAATGTGCCGGGGTCTTATGCGGTGGGGAGAGTTTTGCCGCAGGGGAAGTCGGGTCACATCATCATCACTTCGCGGAATCCGAATTGGCGGGGCGTGGCGCAGCCGCTGCTTTTGCGGCCGTGGGAGAGGCGCGAGGCGATCGAATTTTTGCGTAAGAGGACGGGGATGGAGGAGAGCGAGGCGGCGGGGACGTTGGCCGAGGCATTGGGGGATTTGCCGCTGGCGCTGGAGCAGGCGGGGGCTTGTATTGAGCAGGCCAGAATTACCGTGGGGCAGTATCTGGAGCGATATCAGACGCACCGGCGGGAGCTGATGCAGATTACGCAGCCGGGGACGGATTATTCGGAGACGGTGGCGACGACCTGGGAGATTTCGTTTAACAAGATTGGGGGGGCGTCGAGGGTCAGTAAAGATTTATTGAGTCTGATTTCGTTTCTAGCGCCGGATGGGATTCCGCGGGATTTGCTGAGGGGTGGGGAGAAGGTGATGCCGTATCCACTGGCCGGGGTGGTGAAGGATGCGGTGAGTTTTGATGGGGCGGTGGCCTCGCTGCTGCTGTATTCACTGATCGATGCCAATGAGAAGACGATCTCGCTGCACCGGCTGGTGGCGGCGGTGACGCGGGACCGGATGGATCTGTCGGAGCGGGTGCGGTGGGCGGAGGTGGCGGTTCGATTAATCAACGATGCGTTTGCGTTTGAGAGCATCGACGTGGGGACGTGGGGGCAGTGTACGAATTTATTGCCGCAGGTGATGGCGGTGACAGCGCATGCGGAGGCGCTGGAGGTTGTGCCGGAGGTGACGGCGGCGCTGTTGAATGAGGCCGGGAGGTATTTATTGAAGCGCGGGCAATATCTGGAGGCGAAGGGGGTGCTGGAGCGGGCGCTGAATTTGGCGCGGGGAGTTTATGGGGATCAGCATCCGGGGGTTTCGGCCATCGTGAATAACCTGGGAAGAGTGTGTCAGCGGATGGGACAGGTTGGGGAGGCGAAGCAGTATTTTGAGTGGGCGGTGGCCATCGATGAGCCGGCCTTTGGGCATGATCATCCGCACGTGGCGACGGTGGTGAACAATTATGGGTTGTGTCTGATGGCCGGCGGGGAGGTGGCGGCGGCGAAGGAGAAGTTTGAGTGGGCGATGGCGGTGTTTGAGAAAACTTCGGGGGCGAATCATCCGAAAGTGGCGAGCGTGGTGAATAACCTGGGGTATGCGATGAAGACGATGGGGGATTTGCAGGGGGCGCATGAGCAATTTCGGCGGGCGCTGGAGATGGCGGAGAAGAAGCTGGGAGGAAAGCATCCGACGGTGGCGTCGATCCTGCATAATCTGGGAGATGTCGCGCGGGGGATGGGGAATCTGGAGTCGGCGCGGACTTATTTTGAGAAGGCGATGGGGATTGATAAGGCGGTTTATGGGCCGGGGCATCCGGATGTGGCGCGGGATGTGGATTACCTGGGGCAGATTCTCAGAGAGATGGGGGATGCGGAGGGGGAGAGGAGGGTGTATGAGGAGGCGAGGGAGGCGGTGGTGAGGGAGCTGGGGGAGGGGCATCGGAGGGCGAAGGAGCTGGCCAGGAGGCTGGGGGCGGAGGAGACGATGGGGACGACGTGATTGTTTTTGCGATTTTTGAGTGAACCCCGGCTTGTGGAATGTGACTAGATGGTCATGATTCGCCGTACCGGTCTTTCGGCCGGGACGGGTAGTCCAAATCTATTTAAGGGAGGTTGCATGCGCTTCGCGACTCGTTCGATACGGTTGGTGGTGGTGCTTCTGGTGGTGAGTGGCATTTTGTGTA
>JBGPEF010000172.1:0-9791 GCA_041482675.1 Tepidisphaeraceae bacterium
GCTGAATTCTGACTTCTGAGTTCTGACTTCTTCCCTCCCCCCCATTCTCCTGTTAGATTCTTCACCCCCAGTGGCCCCGGCGGCGAACGATGCACGGTCCGGGCCGTAGTATTCTCCCTGGGCTATCCTGTAAGGTGCGCTGTAGGGTGTGCTTCAGCACACCATTAAGTTTGAATTCGAGGTAAATCATGCGAGCAAGCGAAGTTCGGCGGGGGCAGGCGGTAGTCATTGACGGCAAGCTGTTCGTCGTCACCAATGCCGACCACAACACACCGGGCAACTTGCGGGCCAAGGTGCAGTTCAAGCTGCGCGACGTCATCAAGCAGACCATCATGGACAAGCGCGTCAGCGCCACCGAAGACATCGAAACCGCCACCCTCGATCGGCGGCAGGTGGAATATCTCTATTCAGACAATGAGGGGCACGTCCTTATGGATTTGGAGACCTACGACCAGAACACCATCCCCAAGGATGTGTTCGGGGATGACATCAAGTATCTCAAGCCCAACACCCAGATGCTGGCCCTTTATCATGAGGGGCAGATTCTCAGCTATGAATTGCCCAAGACGGTCGATTTGAAAGTGACCGACACTCAGCCCGGAATCAAAGGGGCCACCGCCACCAATCAGTTGAAGGATGCGATTCTGGAAACGGGTTTGGCGACGCGCGTCCCGCCATTCATCGAAGTGGGCGAGACGATCCGCATCAATACGGAGACCGGCGAATATTTAAGCCGGGCTTAATTCCCGCGGATAACACACGTGGGGTGGCATGGGCAGCCGTACTCGGATGCCCGTGCTGTCGATCGATTCAGACGCCAACTTCCGAAGCTGCGGTGGTTGTCTGCTTGATGGCCGGGAGCGTAACCACCGCCTTCTGCTCCCGGAACTTGTCCATTTCTTCCTTCAGCGGCACCAGAATCTTGATGATGTCGCTGAGCACGCGGATCTGCGACTTGGTCGCATCCACCTTGACGATCGTGTTGGGGGGATAAAAGTCGAGGACCGGCCGGGTTTCCGTCTCGTACACCTCCAGGCGGTGCTGGATGACCTTGTCGTTGGCGTCATCGAGCCGGTTTTCCTTCAAAGCCCGGCGGCGCAGCCGCTCCACCATCTTCGACATATCCGCGCAGCGCAGGTGGATCACCTTCAGGACATCCACCGTATCCTCCAGCAACTGGGCCTGTTTCAGGTTGCGGGGAATGCCGTCCAGAACGAGAATTTCCGTATGGGGATGGAACTGATTGACCAGCTCCATGCCCTTGATGTACTGCTTCCAGAGCTTGACGGTAAACTCGTCGGGGACCAGCTCGCCGCGGCTGGAATATTCCCAGGCGATCCGGCCCATTTCGGACTGGAGATCGAGGCTGCGGAAGATATCGCCGCAGGCCGTGTGAAAGAACCCGGGGATGGCCCCCAGAATCTTCCCCTGAGTGCCCTTGCCGCTGCCCGGAGCGCCGAAAAGGAGGATGGTTTTGTAGCGCATCAAATTGATCTCCTGATCCATTTTACACCGGAAATCGGAGATTGGCTGCGCGATTTGTGAATGGAGCGTTTATGGGACGCGGGTTTGCAACGTGCGGGGACAGATTAAGTGGGAAAAGCAGTGTTATGCGAAGGAGCTGGCTGGTCATCGCGGGCGTGGTGGTGCTGGCGGTTTTGGCGTGGCTGCTCTGTTTTGCGCAAAAGCCGACAGGGCCGGCGGCGCTCGGGAAGAAATGGCATGAGCAGGTTTACTCGCTGGATGAAGATGAGGTACTGAGGCTGATTCCGCCGCCATATTCGCCACAAAGGGCGGTAGATTTTGGACGTGGTCGGGGGCCGCCGACGGCATTGGGGGAAATGGTGTATCAACTCCAACAAGGTGGGACGCGAGTGACCCAGAGGAGTTACGGAGGCGGCTATCTTGTAAACGCGGTGCAGTGGGTCATGTTCCTCTCTCGCCCGCGAGTTGAATACGTGAAAGATTTGATGCTCGTGCCTTATGCCGGTGACTGGATCGTTCGCACCGATGCGCCGCTGGAGCGCCGGGCCGAGGCGCTTCAGTCGATTCTGCGGCAGGCAATGGGAAGGCAGATCAGCATCGAGCGGCGAATGGAAGATCGCGAGGTGATCGTGGCGAGTGGGAAATGGGAGCTGCGGCAGGATCCGGAACTTGCGCGGCTCATCAAAGAACGGGCCCTGGGCGAATTCCCCTTTGCGACGACGCACTTGTACACCACGGCGCTAAGCCCGACGCCGGGCGTGCGATGGGATGACGTGAAGACGGGAGACTTGCCCGAGTTCCTGAGAGTTCTGGAGCAGGGGACGATGTGGCGGTTTGAGGATGAAGTTACAGAGCCGCGGCCCAGGTTCGTGACCTGGAGGCGCGATCCGGAGCTGCGGAGAACGCCTACCGGCCAATGGAACCCGGCAGAGCTGCTGGCCAATGTCGAGCGGCAGACATCGCTCAAATTCAACAAAACAAGGCGGACGGTTCCGGTGTGGTTCGTTTTGGAGGAAAGTGCGCCCACGCGGCCGGGAGGCGGGCGGTGAGATATCTGCTGAACATTTTGACCGTGCTGCTGGTAGCGCCGCTAGTTGTGGGCGGGCTGCTTTGGATCAGGAGCTTTCGGGTGTCGGATGATCTGACGTGGGATTCGGCGAAGCAGGAGGGCGGGAAGTGGCAGCATGTGCAGCGAGGAATTTATGCGGGGAAGGGGAAATTGATTTATTACCGGCGGCCGTGTGTGACGTATCGGGAGGCGGGGCATCCGCCGAAAACGGGGTGGGATGTGGCGCATTATAAGCCGACGGATCCGGCGGATTCGTTTCCTAATTATGCGAGCGGGTCGGGGAGGTTTGGGTTTTGGAGTATGAAGGATTACTGGGTGGTGGGGTCGAGGGCGCTGGTGATTCCGTTCTGGGCAGTGACGGGGGCGGCGGTGGTTTTGTGTTTGCCAGCGCTGATGCTGGCGCGGAGGGGTTGGGTGAGGGCGTATCGGCGGCAGCATGGGTTGTGCGTGGCGTGCGGGTATGACGTGAGGGCGAGCGGGAAGAGATGTCCGGAATGTGGGTTTAGTGTGAGTGGGAAGAAAGACACGGGCGAGGCGCCCGATCCACAATGAGGGTGTCGGGCAGGAGTGCCCGACCCACCGAGATGCCTGTGTTACGCCTCATCCTGCTCCTTCAGCCGCGCAATCACGCTGAAATCCTCCAGAGTCGTCGTATCCCCCTTCACCTCTCCGCCGGCCGCCAGTTCCTTCAGCAGCCGGCGCATGATTTTCCCGCTGCGGGTTTTGGGCAGGGATTCGGTGAAGCGGATCTGGTCGGGCTTGGCCAGGGAGCCGATTTGTTTGGCGACGTGGTCGATCAATTCCTTCTTGAGCGCGTCGGTTGGTTTGATCCCCGATTTCACCGTGACAAACGCGGCCACGCCCTGCCCCTTCAGCTCATGCGGCATGCCCACCACCGCCGCTTCGGCCACCGACGCATGCGCGACCAGCGCTGACTCAATTTCCGCCGTCCCCAGCCGATGCCCCGAGACATTGAGCACATCATCCACCCGCCCCATGATCCAGAAGTACCCATTTTCATCGCGACGCGCGCCATCGCCGGTGAAATAGAAACCCGGCACATCGGACCAGTATTGTTTCACGTATCGATCCGGGTCCCGGAAAATCCCGCGCAACATCGACGGCCACGGCTTGCGGATCACCAGCAATCCGCCCTGATTGGCCGTGAGTTCCTTGCCGCTGCGATCGGTGATGGCCGCATCCACGCCGAAAAACGGCAGCGTCGCCGTGCCCGGTTTGGTCGGCGTGACGGCCGGCAGCGGCGTGATCATGATCATGCCGGTTTCGGTCTGCCACCAGGTATCGACAATCGGGCAGCGCCCGCCGCCGATCACCTCGCGATACCACATCCACGCCTCGGGATTAATCGGCTCACCAACCGTCCCCAGGATTCGCAGCGATGAAAGATCGTGCTTGTCGGCCAATTCCCGGCCCGTGCGCATGAAGGCGCGGATCGCGGTCGGCGCAGTATAGAAAACGCTGACCTTGTGCCGCTCGATGATCGACCAGAATCGAGAAAAATCAGGGAAATTCGGAGCGCCCTCATACATCAGCGTCGTCGCCCCGTTGACCAACGGCCCATAGACGACATAGGAATGCCCGGTAATCCAGCCGACATCAGCGGTACACCAATAAACATCGGCCGGCCCCTCGGCATCCGCATCGTGCAGATCGAAAACGTATTTGGTCGTGATATACGTCCCCACCATATATCCGCCGGTCGTGTGAATGATGCCTTTGGGTTTGCCCGTCGAGCCGGACGTATACAGAACAAACAGCAAATCCTCCGCGTCCATCTGCTCGGCCGGGCAATTGGTTGATTGCCCGGCGATGGCATCGTGCCACCAGACATCGCGGCCGCTCTGCATGTTGATCGATTGCCCGGTGCGCTTGAGTACCACAACCGTTTTGATGCGCGAAGTTTTTGTCATCGCCTCATCAACATTATTTTTCAGCGCAACGATCTGTCCGCGCCGATGCCCGCCGTCGGCCGTAATGACGATGCTCGATTCCGCATCCTCCACCCGATCCGCGATCGCCTGCGAAGAGAATCCGCCGAAAATCACCGAATGCGCCGCCCCCAGCCGCGCGCAGGCCAGCATCGCCACCGCCGCCTCCGGCGCCATCGGCATATAAATGGTGACGCGATCACCCTTCTTCACGCCCAGTTTTTTCAATCCATTGGCGAAGCGGCAGACGTCATCGCGGAGTTGGCGATAGCTGATTTTGCGGATTTCCGGCTGATTGGAGGATGGATCGAGCGGCTCACCTTCCCACAGAATCGCCGTCTTCTCCCCGCGCCCGCGATCGATTTGCGCATCCAGGCAATTGTAAGAAATGTTGGTCTTCGCCCCCAAAAACCATTTGGCGTACGGCGGCTTCCAGTCGAGGACTTTGTCCCACCGCTTAAACCAGTGCAGCTCGGAGGCGATGCGCTCCCAGAACTTCTCCGGCTGATCGATTGATTCCCGATACATCTGATCGTACTGCTGGCGGCTCTTGATCCACGCCCGTTTGGCCAGATGCGCTGGAGGAGCAAAAACGCGATTCTCCTGCTGGAGGGACTCAATGTTGGTATGGGCCGTGGACATAAGGGGAGCCTCCAAAGCAACAACCTTAGCGAAAAAAGGGCCGACCTCGCAAGGCCGGCCTTGATTCCCAAATCAATTGCTCGCGGGCAAAATGTCTGTCCTCGTCCGTCGCGCCGGAGATATGACTGGAAGACGATGCTTACGCAAGCAAGGAGAGGATCGCCTCGCCCTTCCCATCTTTTGTCACATAGAACGGCCGCCCTTCCGTGACATAACTATGGTCGGCGGGAATCCCCAGAGCCTTGTAAATCGTCGCCAGGGCGTCGATCAAATGCACGGGGCTCTCGACCGCGACCATCGGATGCGTCGGCGCTGTGTTCCCATACGCAAATCCCCGCTTAAATCCTCCGCCAAAAAACAGCATGCAATTGCACGAGCTGAAGTGCCCATGGAACCCAAACATCTGCTCGTTGGCGATGGTCAGCTTCTCGCCGGTGTGCCGCTCGGCAAAGCCATCCGGCTCCGCCCCGGCCGCCGGTTCCGACGCAATCGTCCGGCCGAATTCCGTCATGATGCACACCACCGTCCGATCGAGAAGCCCGCGGGCATCCATGTCGCGCAAAAAAGTGCCGATGGGCCGATCGATCTGCCGCTTCATCTCCTCCATCCGCCGCCGGCCGTTTTCGTGCATGTCGAAGCCCTTGAACGGACCATATTGATATTCGACCTGAACGAATCTCGCCCCGGTTTCAACCAGACGTCGCGCCAGCAACAGCGAATTTCCAAATCGATTCCCAAAGTAGTACCCCTTGTCCAGCAGATTATCCTTGCTGATCTCGCCCTGATACGACTCGATCACCTCCGGCTTCTCATCTTTCATGAAGTCAACCGCCTTCTTCACCGGCGAATCCATCATCGCCCGCGCATCGGCCATGACCTTCATGTAGTCGGCCGCCTTCGATGATTCATTCAACGCGCGCGGCCCGGCTTTATAAACGGAATTGAGCAGCGCCTGCCGCCGATCCAGCCTTTCCTGCCCGACTCCCGCCGCCGCATAAAGAGTGGACATCCCCCCCGCCGGATCGGGAATCATGAACGGCGCGTGATTCACCCCATAAAAACCCGGTCCGAGATACTCAGAGATAAACAGCTTCTCGCTGTCGCTCGTGTCGATATCCCGGCCAATGTAAATGTAAGGCGGCACATTCGGCTCGCGCCGGCCCAGCGACCTGCTCACCACCGACCCAATGCTCGGCGCGCGAACGCCCGAGGGGAAAATGTAGCCGGTCATCGCGTAATACTGCGCCTTGAGATGAATCGCCCCAAACTTGGTATCGCTCATCAGGCTCCGCAGCAGCGTCCCCTTATCCATCACCATGGCCATGTTTTCCAGGCCCGCGCCGAAGGTAATGCCGTCAACATTCGTGGAAAGGGCGGGGCAGGTGCCCAGCATCTGGCTACCCTTCATATTGGTCTCATAGGGTGTGTGTTTCTTATAGTCCCACGTGTCAGTCTGTGCGATCCCGCCGGGGAGCCAGATAAGCACCATCGAATCCGCCGTGGGCGTGAGCTTGGGCGAAGCGGATGCAAGGCCAGGCAGAGTGGCGCCGAGGCCGGCGGCGGCGGCGGCTTTGAGAAATTCGCGGCGATTTAGCGTCTGGCTCATGGCAAATCCATCACTTGATGTACTGAAACTCCGGCGAACAAATTAACGCCCAGAAAACATCCCCAATCACTTCCTTGCTTACGCCATTGGTCCGAATGTATTCGTCGGCGATCGATCGCTCCTGATCAGTTGGCAATCGATTGAGTGCGGCCAGATAAATCTTATCCAACCGCCCCTGATCCCCCGCCAGCGCGCTCAATGTCTTTCCGCCATAAACAATCGAATGAATTTCCTTCCCATTGAGCAATTCCAGCTCCTGCACCACCGCCACATCATCCGGCCTGCCGGTGCTGATCTCCCCCCGTGCCGCCGGCCGTCCCAGCGCCCGCGAGAGAGCGGTTGAATTATTCGAACGAAACAACCGCGCGCTCGGCGAGAGCGTCTGATTCACCGCAATCTTCACCCCATCCATAAACTGCTCCGCCGTCAATCGCCGAAGCGATGGCGAGCGGAAAAATCTCGGCTCCATCGGCTTGGCCACATCAAAATGATCCTCCAGCGCTGGATCGTAACCAAGCTGATAAGCGCGGCTGGTCAGAATGAGCCGAATCGTGTGCTTCAAATCGCACCCATGCCTCACAAAATCCTGCGCCAGCCACTCCAGCAGCTCCGGGTGCGAGGCGGGCGTATCCAGCCGAAAATCATCCACCGGCTCAAACAATCCCAACCCGAAATATCGCTTCCACAGCCGATTCACGATCGTGGCGCCAAATCGCGGATTCGTCGGATCGATCAAACTCACCGCCAGCAATTGCAGACGCGCTTTTGAAGTCGTCACCGGCAAATCCGGCAGCGGAAAAGGAAACGCCGCCCGGATAAATCGGCCCGATTGCTTCTCGCACCGAATCGACTCCATGTCCCGCTCGGAAAACAGCCCCGCCAGCGCCAAAAACCGCGACTGCGGCCATTCCGAGTTCAAAAAATGATTGTGGCAACTGGCGCACTTCATGCTCGTGCCCAAAAACACCTGCGACGCATTGGAAACACTCACCAGCGTCTCCGCATGATTCTTGGTGAGGATGTAATCTTTCGGCGTGAGCGATTTGGCCTGCGGACCCGCCGCCGCTTTTGCAAAAGCCGACATCAGCGGATTCACCAGCTCCAGCACCAGCAGGTCATACGGCTTATTCTCCTCGAAGCTCTTGCGAATCCATTCCTGATAATTCCCCCGCGCCCGCAATCCCCCCGTCACCACGCCGCTCCCCAGCGCATCCTCCCAAAACGGCGTCCAGTGCGCGGCATAATCCGCATTCCGCCCCAGCAGCTCATCAATCAGCTTCTCCCGCTTATTCGCGGATTGATCGTTCAAAAACTTCTGCGTCTGCTCCACCGTCGGAATCAGCCCAATCACATCCAGATAAACCCGCCGCGCAAAGGTGGAATCGTCGCAAACGTCGCTTGCTCCGAGGGCTTTCCCCCTCGCCCCTGTACTCAGGGGAGAGGGTTGGGGTGAGGGGCCCTTGTCCCTCGTCCCTTGTCCCTTGTCCCTCGCATCTGTCTCCCACTTGGCAGCAATAAAATGATCAAGCGAATTGTTCGTCTCCCCCTCCACCTTCGGCACGCTCGGCATCGCCTTCAATTTCCCAATCCGCGCCTCCCGCCACTTCACCAATAACCCCAGCTTATCCTCACACGCCGCAAACCTCTCCGGATCCAAAATCTCCTTCGCCAGCGGATCACTCACCTGCTCATAAGCCGGCCGCGTCGTCGCCGTCGCCACCGAAACCGCCGCCGCCGCCGCTCCACCCGAATCATCCTTCGCCCCCGCGGCAATCCACATACGCAGCAAATGCAACTCATCTTCACTCAGCACCGGCCGATCCTTCGGCATCTGCGGCATAGTCTGCCCGCGAATCCGCTGAATAATCGCACTCTCATCCGGCCGCCCCGGCAACACCCCCGGCCCATCTTTCCTCCCCTTGGTCCGCAACGTCTCCACCGACGTAATCTCAAACTCATTCTTCCGCTCATCACTGGAATGACACTCGCTGCATTTCGCCTGTAACAACGGCTGAACATCCCGCGTCCAACTGATTTTGGCGGCCTCCTTCGCATCAATAGGGCGGATTTTGACCTCGGCCGGCTTCTGCTGAGCAAAAGCGCCAGCGCCCAAAAAACAGAGGATGATCAAGGCCAGAAGTGTCCTCATCGCAACCGTCAATTATACCCGTTCGTCCATGCCCGGTTGCCGCCATAAATCCCTCAAATATCCGCTTTCCGCTTATGGATGTGTCGTTTCTTGGCGCTTTAATTTCTGCTTTCGCGAACAACGTAGATTTGGCAACAGACCGGGCAGCAAAATGTCACACGTTTTGTGATTGGACGTCCCCCAAAGTACGATATACTATTGAGGCCGTGCGGAGATATACGACTACATTTTTTCTGGCGGGGGTATCTTCGGTGCTTGAAGTCTATCCGGTACCGCAACGAATTGTGGTCCATCGGTTCCCACAAGGGTTGACCGACGCGCAGCGGCTTGCAACTGACTGGTATCGGGTCGGACAGTCGTTGTATGCGTCCATTGGGAAAATCGGTGTCGAAGAACAAAAGCAGCTCACAGCACGGTAAGCCTCTCCCTCCCGCGACCATTTCTCCGGTTTCAAGTGCGGTCGATTCGATCATGCCCACTGTTTATGGCGTGACGTATGCGCAAACTCAAACCCAATCACACAGTGGCCCGCTTCCACCGCCAGAGATACTGAAGCGATACGATGAGGTAAACCCGGGTTTGGCATTGCGAATTGTTCAAGTCGCCGAGAAAGAGGCAGAACATCGACGTGAGATTGAATTCCAAATAGTTAATTCTCAGACGGAGGACCAAAGGGCCTATCGGCGGTCCGAATTGTTGGGGCAGATTTTTGGATTGTTGATCGGCATCGGTGCAATTGCTGGGGCTGTCATTTGTGGCATTAAGGGGGCTCAGATTGCTGCATCGTTTATAGGCACCACAGGCGTAACGGGACTGGTGACAGCGTTCATTTTGGGCCGAAGTTATCTTTTGAAGCTTCGACAACAGGAAATCGATCAGCAACAGCAGCAA
>JBGPEF010000173.1:0-9776 GCA_041482675.1 Tepidisphaeraceae bacterium
ATCCGAGAATTAACCCTAGGCGCAACAGATAGTTCGCCTCCAAGCGGCGAGTCACCCGCTGGGTCATCGCCAAGCTGATCATTAGCGGCATTCTTGATCTTCAAAGTCATGGACTTGCGGCATAGATGCAATATCCTGCGGCGTACCGGGAGAGGGAAGAGAGGATTTGATTGATAGCGAGGGTTAACGGGAAGGATTCTTCATCGCCCGGACAACATCTTCGCTGACGTTGGCATCGCGAAGAGCGGTTTCGTCGGTGGGGGTCAGGCTGAAGGTGGTGCCGCTGCGCTGGATGCGGTCGATGATGACATCGTCCTTGACGCCGTCCTTGCTCCAGCGGATGACATCGTCGCGGCTCACTCCATCGGTGGTGGCGGTGCTGCGGGCGGGTTGGGAGCGATAGTCGCTGGAAGTGCGGGCGTCGCTGGCGGCCGCGGCGTCGCGCTTCTTCTGATCCTTTTTGTCCATTTCATTGCCGACGACGTAGCCGCCGATGGCGCCCACGCCAGCGCCGATGGCCGCGCCCGCGCCGGCCCGGGAATGGGAGAGGCTGCCGATAGCGCCGCCAACGAGGGCGCCGCCGCCCGCGCCGACCAGAGCGCCGGTTTGGGCCTTGGTTTCACAACCGACCGACGACATTCCCATCGCGCCGGCCAAGAGGGCGACCGCGGCGAATCTGACTTTGCTGTTCATTTGAGTACTCCAAAGGAAAGACACCGGAACCCAGGCCCCATTATATCGGTTCAAAACTCGATTCCCACCATAGCCCTAAGTAGGGCCGGGAGAGAAAGAGGCGATCCGATTATTACCTAAGTGTTGTATTTTAATATGTTTATGCGCCAGTCCGCTCGCGTTTGGGGTCGCGGCTCATCAGCTCGGAGAGGGCCGCCAGGACGTCTTTATTCTCAAAAAGGACTGCATGGACTGCCTCGGTGATCGGCATTTCCACGCCATAGCGGCGGCCCAGCTCGCGGACGGATTGGGTGGTGGTGACCCCCTCGGCGACGCTGCTCATGTTGTTGAGGATATCGGCGAGCTTTCGACCTTTGCCGATCTGTTCGCCAACGCGGCGGTTGCGGCTGTCGCCGCTGATGCAGGTGGTGATTAGGTCGCCCAGGCCGGCCAGGCCGTTGAAGGTGGGCTCCTTGGCGCCCATGGCCATCCCGAGGCGGGTGATCTCGACCAGACCGCGGGTGACCAGGGCGGCTTTGGCGTTACTGCCGGCGGCCAGGCCGTCGATGATGCCGGCGGCGATGGCGATGACGTTTTTGCTTGCGCCGGCGAGTTCGACGCCGATGACGTCGTCGTTGGTGTAGACGCGGAGCCATTCGGTGGAGAAGACGGCCTGAATGCGCTGGGCAAGAGAATGGTCTTCCGAGGCGGCGACGGAGGTGGCGGGGAGATAGCGGGCCAATTCGGCGGCGATGTTGGGGCCGGAGAGGACGGCCAGCGGCCAGTCGCAGCGCGGGCCGGAATCGTGGGCGGTTTTGCCCCTTTTGGTCAGGACATCGGCGACGATCTGGGTGGGGCGAAGCAGAGTATTGTTTTCGATTCCCTTCGCGACGGAAACGATGGGGACACCTTCGGGGAGATGCCGGCCGACGCGCTGCCAGACGTCGCGCATGTATTGAGTGGGGACGGCGGAGAGGACCATGGAGCAGTTTTCGAAGCAGTCGATGTCGCTGGCGGTGAGGCGGACATTTTTGGGCACGTGTACGCCGGGGAGGAAGCGGCGGTTTTCGCGGTTTTGAATCAGGCGATCGATGGATTCCTCAAATGCGCCCCACATGACCACTTCGTGGCCGCGCTGGCTGAGGAGAACGGAGCAGACGGTGGCCATTGCGCCGTCGCCGAGGATGGTGATGGATTCGCTCATGGTTGTTTTGGTTCTTCCTGCGGATTCCTGGGCCGTTTGCGCTTGAGGATAACCCACCAGACCGGGAGGATCAGCAGGCAGGCGGCGACAAACCAGTGGGGCAGGGCGATCTCACGATAGCGCATGGCGATGCCGCTGGCGCCTTCCTGACTGATGTCGAGGTAATGGAATCCGAGGCGCTGCATCAGTGTTTCGCCGCCCATACCACGGCGGGCGGCGAAGCGGATGGCGTGCCAGGACCATTCGGGCTTTTCGGCCAGGGATTGCCAGTAGGAAGGTTCGAGATGGTCGCTGATGGGGACATCAATTTCGCGACGGCCGACGGCGAGATTTCCGCGCTCGGACAGGAGGGTCCAGGAGATTTCGCTGGCAGTTGGGCCATCAACTTTCCAGCGGCTGCGGGCCATCCAGTCCTCCACCGACCAGCTTCGCACCGCGACTGCGCCGGTGATGATGCACAGCAGCAGGGAAAGGGCGGCGAGGGTGGAGATGAGGCGGTATTTCAAAGCAAGTCGCTTTTAGGCGGCATGTCAGTTGGAGTTTGTGGTGCGGGCTTCAGCCTGCCCTGGTTGCCGCATGCAGGCTAAAGCCCGCACCACAAAACATCAAAGCCGAAACCGGCCGTCCCTCTATCTTACCGAGGGCGGTGCATTGACGCGCAGCCACGCATGGGTTTCCATTTGCATCCATGAGCGAGCCGGGAGTTTCCGATCTGCTGACGGTTGCGCAGGCGATTGCGATCATTGACGCCACGCCGGTTGCGCCGCGGGTGGTGGAGATGCCGCTTCAGGAGGCCCAGGGGCTGCGGCTGGCGGAGGATTTGCGGGCGGATCGGAATTATCCGCCGTTTGATAAGAGTTTGATGGATGGGTTTGCGGTGAGATACGCCGATTTGGCGCGGGTGCCGGCGGAATTAAAGGTGGTGGGGGAAGTTGCGGCGGGGCAGAGCTCAAATCGCGTTCTTGGGGCCGGGGAGGCGATGGCGATCATGACCGGCGCGCCGGTGCCGCCGGGGGCGGATTGCGTGGTGCCGGTGGAGGAGACAGCAGGCAGCGGCGCGAGTGTTCGTATCACCGGCGCATCCAAGCCGGGACGATATATCGCAAAGTCGGGAAGCGATGCGCCACAGGGGCAGGTGGTGTTGAAGGCGGGAACGCGCCTGGAAGCCGGTGGACTGGCGGCCGCGGCCAGCGTGGGGGCAGCGATGGTGAAGGTTTTCGCTGCGCCGCGGGTGGCGATTTTTGCGACGGGGGATGAGATTGTGCCGTTTGATTCCAAGCCAGGACCGGCGGAGATTCGCAATTCCAACAACATCATGATGTCTTCGCTGCTGCGGCGGATGGGGTGCCGGGTGATCGATCTGGGGATCATTGCGGACAAGCCGGAGTCGATTCGGCATGCGCTGCTGAAGGCATTGGCGGTGGATGCGGCCGTGATCAGCGGGGGGATGAGTATGGGGCGATATGACTTTGTGCCGGCGATTCTCAAAGAGCTGGGGGCGGAGCTGAAGATCAGCAAGCTGCGGATCAAGCCGGGGAAGCCGTTTATTTTTTCGTCGGTGGATCGTGCGGCGGTGGCGACGAGAAAGATTGAGGGTGATCCGGTGATGATTGGGCCGGCCGAAGGGATGTGCCAGGTTTTTGGGCTGCCGGGGAATCCGGTGAGCGGGTTTGTGTGTCTGTTGCGGCTGGCGTCGCGGTTGTTTGCGAGGATGAGTGGAGGAGCGCCAATCGAACGGTGGCTGAATGGGAAGTTGGCGACGCCGCTGGAGGCGAATGGGCCGCGGGAGTTTTATCAGCCGGTTTTGCTGGAATGGTCGTCGCAGGATCTGCTGGTGAGGCCATTGCCGTGGAAAGGGTCGGCGGATTTATTCACGCTGGCGGCAGCGCATGGATTGCTGGTGCGCGGGGAGAATGAGCCGGCCAAGGGTGTGGGAGCGGAGGTTCGGGTAATGGAGATTTGAAGCAAGTCGAAATTAACCGCCGGCGATGGCACCGATGATGTGATAAGGCTCATCACCCGCAGCGACTTTCTCCGGAAGCGCGGCATCGGGGGATTCGTGGGAGAGATCCTCCTGGCAGGCGAAGAAGCGGACCAAGGCTCGCCGCTGTTTGGTGGACTGATCACGGATGGTGCCGCAGAGCATGGGATATTTGGCTTCGAGAGCGTCGAGGATGGAGCGCTGGGTGATTGGGCCGGAGACATCAAGCTGGACCTCGCGGCCGACGTTGGCCAGGGTTCGAAGGTGTTGGGGGAGGACGACTCGGATCATGGCAGTACCTGCGCCTCCACCGACAACACCGCCGGCAGATCGCGCACGATGGGATTCCAGCTATCGCCGCCACCGGCCGACGCGTACACTTGGCCGCCTGTTGTTCCAAAATAGATTCCGCAGGGGTCCAGAGTGTCTACGGACATGGCCTCACGGAGGATGTTGACGTAGCAATCCTGTTGCGGCAGGCCTTTGGTGAGCGGTTCCCATTCGTTTCCGCCGCTTTTGCTGCGGTAGACGCGGAGTTTTCCTTCGGGAGGAAAATGCTCCGAGTCGCTCTTGATGGGGACGACGTAGATCGTGTTTGGCTCATGGGCATGAACGTCGACCGGGAAGCCAAAGTCGGAGGGGAGATTGCCGCTGACTTCGTGCCAGGTGTCGCCGGCATCGTCACTGCGCATGACATCCCAGTGCTTCTGCATGAACAGCACGTTGGGCCGCGAGCGGTGCATGGCAATGCGGTGGATACAGTGGCCGACTTCGGCGTTGGGATCGGGGATGTACTGTGAGTGCAGGCCGCGGTTGATGGGCTTCCAGGTCTTGCCGGCATCGTCACTGCGGAAGGTTCCGGCGGAGGAAATGGCGATGAAAATCCGGCCGGGATTTTTGGGATCGAGGATGATGGTGTGCAGGCCCATGCCGCCAGCGCCCGGCGCCCATTTGGCGCCGGTGGGGTGGCCGCGCAGAGCGGCGAGTTCGTGCCAGCTTTTGCCGCCGTCGGTGGTGCGGAAGAGGGCGGCATCTTCGACGCCGGCGTAGATGGTGTCGGGATCGTTGAGCGATGGCTCCAGGTGCCAGACGCGCTTGAATTCCCAGGGATGCTGAGTGCCGTCATACCACTGGTGGGTGGTCAGCGGTTTGCCGTTGGGCGGGACGGTGTCGTAGACGAATCGGTTGCTCTCGGCCATGGGCGTGCCTTCGGGCGTGGTGGTGGGTTCGCCGGGTTTGAGGCCGGGTTGGTGCCAGGTTTTCCCGCCATCGTCGGAGCGCTGGATGATCTGCCCGAACCAGCCGCTGGTTTGCGAGCAGAAAATCCGGTTGGGATCGAGGGGCGAGCCCTTGAGATGATAAATCTCCCAGCCGGCAAAGTGGGGGCCGCTGACGCTCCAGCGCTGGCGGTTGCCGTCGGAGGTGAAAATGAAGGCGCCTTTCTTGGTTCCGGCTAAAACTCGTACCCTGCTCATCGGTGTATCCTTCCTGGTTTCTGGTGGTTGTCGTGCCGTCTAATCCTGCCGCGCCATTTGGGCGCTGGCCAGCGATAATATTCCGGTATGGGAATATGTCAAGTGACCCTTAGCGTCGCCTTCATCAGAGCGGTCGCACCGCCGCGATGGCGAAAAAGGGACGGCCTTCGCGTTGATACTTGCGCTCGAAATTGGTTCCGACATATTCACCCGCTCCGGCCGAACCGGGGCGATTGTAATCAACGACCTTCAGGTGTGAAGATCGAATAACCGGCTCGATTTGCTCAAAATATTCCGCGTGATCGGTCACCACTTGAAGCCGGCCGCCGGGAATGAGGATGCGCTGCACCACGGGCATGAATTTTTCCTGGATGAGCCGCCGCTTGTGATGGCGTTTTTTGGGCCAGGGATCGGGAAAATAAATGTGCAGGACGGAAATGCTCTCTGGCGGGACGAATTCGGTGAGGAAATAGACGGCCTCGGCCCGGACGGCGCGGGCGTTTTCGCATTTATTGCGGCGCAGGCGGTCGCTGGAATAGCGCCAGAACCAGCGGGCCCATTCGATGCCGAGGAAATTGATTTCCGGGCGGGCCTTGGCCTGCTCGGTGATGAAGGTGCCCTTGCCGATGCCGATTTCGATCTCGATCGGGTGGTCGTTGCCGAAAAGCTCCGCGAAGTTCAGCGGGCGCGGCAGCTTCTCGACATCGAGGCCGATGGGCTCGACGATCAGCTCATGGTTCACCTGCATGCCGACAATTTAGCGGCGAAGCTCAGGGACGAGTAGCGCCGCCGGGCTTGGGAGCGGATTTGGGATCGGCTTTCCGCTCTCCGGCAGGGCCATCGCTTTTGTCGCGCAACATATCGAGGACCTTGGCCACTTCCTGATGTCCGGAGTCATCGGCGGTGACAATGAGTTTCGTGTCAAACGCCTTCACGGTCATGCCGCTGGTGGTGTAAGGGGCGACGGCGCTCTGGATGAGCGCCACCAATTCCTGAATCCGCGCGCTGCGGCGAAATTCCATCTGTCCCTGCATCTCGCCAAGCTGGCTGCGGAGCTGTTCGCGCTGGGTCTCATCGGGCGCATTCTTGATGCGCTCCTCCAACATCTCCCATGACCGCTTCATTTGCACTGAATTATCGATGGTCAGGTCCTCCACGTTGTAGGCCTTGATCAGCGCCACGGGCTGGCGTGGATTTGGCGAGATCACGACGATTCCGCTCTCGATATCATATCGCAAGGATGGCGAGGCCTCGCGCAGCACCAGCCGCAGCACTTCACCGGCCGGGACATTTTTTAATTGCAGGGAAATGGTCACATTTCGCTCGATGCCGGCCGCCTCCATCGCTTTCCAATCGACGTAGATGTTGAGGGTGGTAATGTCCTGCATGAAGGACATCACGTCGGCCAGGGCCACCTGGTCGAATTTTACCTCGGGGACTTTTCGCATCAGCGCGGAGCGGGTCTGCGCGCTGGCGGCATCGGCGTCGGTGTCTTTCTCGACGTTGGCAAAATGGGCGACGATCACGGCCGGTCCGCCTTCGCCTCCGCCGCCGAAGAAGCCCGCGGGCGGCGGCGGCTGGGGCTGGGGCGATGCGGTTTCGCCGGGTACGCCGATGCCGCCGCCGCGCCTGGGGCCATTGCCCCTCTGCTGGCCGACGGCGGCATCGGTCAGACAAACCATCGCCAGGATGATTGCCGCAAGAAGAGCCATCCACGTCCGGTGTTGCTTGCCATCAAATTGCGCGATCATGGTGATCCTCCGCCGCAGGGGCGCTTGACCTTCGAGAATGCCGACCACTCCCGGCAGCGCACTGCCGCGGGAGAAGGCCTGCAAAAGTTTGATCATGGTGTTGCCATATTCCCGCCGCTCGTTGGGCGCGCTGGCTTGCAATACCAGCTCGTCGCACGCCAGCTCGCGCTCACCGCGAAGGCGGGCGAAGGCAATCCAGAGCAGGGGATTGAACCAATGGAGCATGTTCAGGAGGGTGATCAGCCAGTTTACGGCCACATCGCAACGGCGCAGGTGGGCCAGTTCGTGCAGGAAAATCAGCCGCAGCTCGGAGGGATGGAATTCGCCCAGCACGCGGGTGGGGAGGAGAATGCGGGGATGGATGAGGCCCATCAGGGCGGGCGTTGTGAGGTTGGGAGCGGACAGGAGGGTGATGCGACGACGAATGCGCATGGCGCGGCGCGCCTGATCGAGCAGTTCGAGAGTTTTTGAATCAGTCACCGGTGCGAAGCGGCGACTGTGCATCGCCAGTTTGACGGTGGCGATGAGGGTTCGGAGAAAAAGAACCAGGAATCCGCAAAGCCAGAGGAGCCATGCGGCCGGGATCGCGTATTCCCGCCAGGATTTGGCGGGCGCGATTGGGGTAATTGGTCGAAGTGGCGTTTGAACCGGAAACGGTTCGTCTTCAAGAACCACGACAGACAGATTTGCATCGACGGGTTGTTCGATTTTTAGCGGAGGCGGTGGCGCGGACTTGCTGGGCAGGGCGATCAGATTATGCACGCTTAATTGGCTCGACGGCACCGCGGGCAGCAGCAGCCGGAGCACTACCAGCAACCACAGATTGTAGCGCCAGCGCGCGGAAAGGCGTGATCCGGCGAGCCACTGCACGGCCAGGATCAGTATCGCCAGCACACCGGCCTGCCATGAGGCACGCAGAAGCCAGTCCCCAGCGCTGCTCAGCGAGGCGGCGAGATTCATCGTCCCTCCCGCTCGAGTATGCGCTTGAGTTCCTCAATCTCCTCGCGCGAGAGCTCGGATGTTTTGAGAAAATGCACCAGGGCGGGGGCAACCGCGCCGTCGAACACTCTGGAGAGGAATGAGCGAGCCTCGTAGCGGCGGCAGGCTTCGCGGGTGACTTTGGCACGATACAGATAGCGCTTTCCATCCTGCTCCATCGCCACCGCCCCCTTTTTCACCAGGCGGCTGAGGAGGGTTTTGATGGTCCGGGGATGCCAATCGGTCTGGCCCGCCAGATGTTGCACGATTTGCCCCGCCGTGGCCGGCCCGGCCTCCCAGACCACCTTCATCACATCCCATTCGGAGTCGGAAATCTGCGGCAGGGCGGCCATGAAGCTCCAGGAATGACTACAACTGTCCCGAACAGGTTATTACGGTTGTAATCACCTGTCAATGAAAAAATATTGAGTAGGTCCGGCTGTGCCGGACGTTGAGCCATTGTCCGGCACAGCCGGACCTACGGTTCCAAATGCTCCAAGACGGCCTGCATCACCTGTTTGGCGGTTGGATACTTCACGCGCGACAGCGCTTCCTGCCCCACCAGCCACGCGTGCCCGACATGCTCATGGCTGATGGTGACTTTGTCGGATTCCACTTCGCCAAGGAAAAACACCACCGTCTTCCGCACCAATCCCCGTCCCGGCGGGCGAAAAAAGTAGACGGTCTCCTCACGAAAATCGTCGATCAGCTCAATCTGTTTGATGCCGGTTTCCTCGGCCAATTCCCGTAGCGCGGCCGACCGCTCATCTTCCCCCGCTTCGACGTGTCCCTTGGGATAGTCCCAATAGCGGCCGTAATCGAGGAGCAGAAAAAGCTTTTCGCCGTCTGCGCCTTTGCGAAAAACGATAACGCCCGCCGAATGCTCCTGCTCGGTCGGGGCTCTTTTATTCGCGGTCGATTTTCGGCGCGGCGGCATTTTCAAACAATAAAAGAGCCGACCGCGAAGGGGACGGAGGGTGCTTCGCAATCGGCTGTTAACAGATGTCTTAATACCGCAACGGCATGCTGAAGCATGCCCGACGCCGGAGCTAAGCCCGGTTGATGAATCCTATGATGGCGAAGAGAATCGCCAGCACGAGGAACACAAACAGCAGGGTCCGGCCAACGCCAGCGCTCATGCCAGCGACGCCGCGGGCGCCAAGCAGATACGCAATAATCGCGATCACAAAGAAGACCAGCGCCCACCAGACAAGCGGATGCAACGCCTGGGCAAGCAGGGCTGTGGAAAGAATGGTCAACATGGCTGCTCCTTTTTAATCCGGCCTCCCCCATACAAAAGAGAAGGCTTTTTTCTGCCTGCCCGCGATACGTCTCACGGGCGACTCTGCTGGTTCAGATACAAAGCCTGTGCCGTGGAAAGCCACGCGATGGCGGGTGGCGCAAAAGTGGCCGGCAAGACCCCATTTACCGCTACATCGTGAGGAGAATCACGGGCTCAACTGGAATGATCTTTTTGCCTTCAAGGTGGCTGCGACGGAATGACGCGCGCAAAGCCGCGAAAATGAACGGTTTCATGGATGAGGCCATCTGCTTAGTAACTATCTCAAAAGCCCGTTTTCAGGGTCGCGAACAGCCCGTTTTGGGCCTTTTGAGATAGCCTCTTAGTTATCGCAGGTGGGGGGCGGCTCCAGCCGCCGGTAAACCGTTTCCGCGGCGGCTGAAGCCGCCCCTACAGATCATCGTTCAGGATCATC
>JBGPEF010000174.1:0-9761 GCA_041482675.1 Tepidisphaeraceae bacterium
AGGACGGATGCGGGGGCGATCGGGGCGGTGGAGGGGTTTTGGAAGAGTCTGGGGATGAGATGCACCAGGCTCTCGCCGGAGGAACATGATCGGCTGTTGGCGGAGGTGAGCCATTTGCCGCATGCGGTGGCGGCGGCGCTGGTGAGTTTGCAGAGTGAGAAGGCGCTCTCGCTGGCGGGGAAGGGGTTTTTGGATACGACGCGGATTGCGGGTGGTGATGGGGGGTTGTGGAGGGATATCCTGATGGATAATCGGGATAATGTTCTGGCGGCGATTGGGGTGCTGAAGGAGCATTTGGGGGAGTTGGAAAAGCTTTTGAAGGGGACGGAGCGGGAGGAGCTGGCGAAGTGGCTGGATGGGGCGGCGAAGCGGAGGGCGAAGTTGATGGAGAAGAAGTTGAAGGAGATTAATCCGGATTAGGCAGAGAGAATTCAGAACTCAGAATTCAGAATTCAGAAAAGCCCCTCACCCTGCCCTCTCCCCTGCGTACAGAGGCGAGGGGAAGAGGAGAGCCAGCCGCGCGGATTGAAGGTCGGCGTGTATGAGCTTTTGCACGTGGATTGATCCTTATGATGCGGACCCGCGGGCGCCGTTGAGGACGGTGCCGGAGAGTGGGGTGGCGGCGGCGCTGGGGTTTCATCTGGCCGGGGGGGAGGAGCGCGGGGCGGTGATGGTTTGTCCGGGGGGAGCGTATGGGGCGCTGGCGGAGGTGGAGGCGCTGCCGGTGGCGCGGTTTTTGGCATCGCATGGGATTCATGCTTTTGTTTTGCGGTATCGACATGCGCCGCACTTTTTTCATCCAGCGCCGTTGGAGGATGCGCGGCGGGCGCTGCGGATTATCCGGCATGGGGCGCAGCAGGGGTGGTGGCCGGTGGAGAGGAGGCATGTGGCGGTGATGGGGTTTGGGGCGGGGGGACATCTGGCAGCGCTGCTGGCGACGGATGGGGTGGAAGCGGATGAGAGGCACAGCGATGCGGTGGAGCGGCAATCGAGCCGGCCGGATGCGCAGGTGTTGGCATATCCGGTGATACAGATTTCAAAGGCGGGAGAGGATGAGGCGATTCGGCGGAATCTTTTGGGGCCGGATGGGGCTTTGGCGGTGGCGGGGGCAGTGGCAGAGTCGCTGGATGCGGATCAGCGGGTGAGCGCGACGACGCCGCCGGCGTTTTTGTTTCATACGGCGGCGGATGCGGTGGTGCCGGTGGGGCATTCGCTGGCTTATGCGCTGGCGCTGGTGAAGAACAAGGTGGCGGTGGATTTACACTGTTTTCAGCCGGGAAGGCATGGGTTGGGGTTGGCGTCGGAGAATGTGGATTTGCAGGGGTGGCCGGATTTGCTGGCGAGTTGGTTGAAGCGGCTGGGGTTTTAGGGGGAATTTTCGATTTGCGATTTGCGATTTTCGATTGGGGGAGGAAGGGGAGCAATATTGGCAGGTGCTGATCGACGCTTATGATAGAAAGGGACGGCGGCTGAAGCCGCCCCTACGGGTGAAGAATGACGGTGGAAGGAATGGATATGAACTATTACTTTGCGGAAGGGAATGTGCAGAAGGGGCCGTTTCCGGTGGATCAATTGGTTGCGCAGGGGTTGAAGCGGGAGTCGCTGGTTTGGACGGAGGGGATGGCGCAGTGGCAGAGGGCGGAGAGCGTGCCGGAACTGGCAGCGCTGCTGGGGAGCGCGGCGTATCAGCCGCGGGAGGTTGCGCCTCCCCCACCGCCGCCGAATCCGGGGTTGGCGCCGCCGCCGCCAAGTGGCGCGGGGTATGGGCAGCCGCCGATGCCGCCGTATGCGCCGACGCCGAAGTTTGATGCGGCGACGGCCAATAGTCAGAAGATCGCGGCGGGAATTTGTGGGATTCTGCTGGGGTGGCTGGGAATTCATAAGTTCATATTGGGGATGAGCGGGCCGGGGTTGGTGATGCTGCTGGTGTCGCTGCTCACGTGCGGCGCGGCCTGGCCGGTGATGCACATTATTGGAATTATCGAGGGGATCATTTATCTGACCAAGACGGATGAGCAGTTCTATCAGACGTACATGGTGGAGAAGAAGGCGTGGTTTTAGGTTCGAGGAGGGAAGAGCGGATCAGGACGAATACCTGGTCGGAGCATTCGGTGAGGTCGTGGGATGCGCCTTCGATGATGTGGAGTTGCTTGGGGTCGCGGGCGGCGGAGTAGATGAATTCAGAGGTGCGGTGGGGGATGCTGCGGTCGGCAGCGCCGTGGATTAAGAGGAGAGAGCAGTGGGGGTTGAGCTGTTGGGGCGAGCGGCGGCCGCAGCTTTGGGTGGCGAGGGTGATCAGGCGGGTGATGCGATCGCAGGCGATGGCGGCTTCAAGAGCGACAGCGCCGCCGAATGAATAGCCGACGACGGCGAACTGGTCGATGCCCTGGGTGCGGAGGAAGACGCAACCGGCCAGCAGATCGAGGGTGGCTTCTTCGAGAATAGTTGAGAAGCGGTAGGAGACATGAAGGGAGGCGATGCCTTCTTTGGCGAGATCGGTGGCGATGCGCGAGTAGAGATGGTTGGCGGGTTCGTGGAAGCCGGGGATGGCGCCGCCGGCGAAGAGGATGGCGGATTTGTTGGCGAGAGCGGGATAATAGCGGCAGCGGATTTGGCCGCGATTGGTGGAGAGTGTGACGCGGGAGAAGGGTTCGTCGTCGCGTTCGATGCGGAAGGCGCTGAGTTCGAATGAGTAGCGCGACGGCTGAGGACACTCGTCGGTTTGCAGCGGCATTGGCGTTTCCCACTCCAGAGGGCGCTTGGCGGTCCCCGGGCACGCGGGAGAATCGCTGCAACTTCAATACCAATAGTTAATTTGGCGCAGAACGGCGCACTGACGCGAAGGAGGTGCGGCGAGCCGCACCCTACGTTGCGGCAAAATGGGGGTGGCGACAATTACTTTTTGTCGTCGATGCTGATCTGGACGTCGGTGCGGTCGGGGCGGGATTTCATGGCCTGGGGGATGATGAGGAGGACGTCTTCCTGCTGCTCGGTTGGGCCGCCCTGCATGAGGAAGGCGTGGCCGAGGGACATGATGGATTTGGCTTCGGGCGAGGGGCCGAGGATGAGGAAGCCGTCGAGGGGGATGTCGGTGCGGAGGTTGAGCTGGAAATATTTTTCGGGGCTTTTGTATTCGACTTCGCGGGTTTCCAGATCGCCGATGGCGACGAGGCGTTTGCGGAGGGTGCGGACCATGGGGCAGAAGCTGACGCGGACGTCGCCGGCTTTGCGGGGGGCGGGGCTGAACTCGACGCAGAAAATATTGTCGGACTCTTCGAAGCTGCGGACGGTCATGGTGTTCTTGAGATCGAAGTCGTAGAGGACCTGGTCGATCGCGCCCTTTTTCATGGGGAGCTCGATGAGTTTTGTGCCGGAGGCGGCGAAAACGGTGGGGAGAGTCTGGATGGGATTGCGGTCGAGGGCTTTCATGAAGTAGTTGAGGTCGGCCAGCGGGGCGCGGCCGACACGGATGCCGTTTTTGTAGAGGACGTCGTAGGTGGTGATGTCGAGGGCGTGTTCATCGACGTGCTTCCAGAATTCCTCGCCAGCACTGACGGTGCCGAGGGGGACGCGGAGGTGGTAGATGGAAAGATTGACGGTGGGTTTGAAGAGGGTGGGGGGATCGGCGGGGGCGAGGGTGCGGCGGGCGAAAGGTTTTTCGGGTGGGTCTGTGGTTTGTGGTGTGTTGTTGGTGGTGCGTGGATGGTTTTCGGGTGTGACTGGATAGTCGCCGCTGACGAATGACTGGTTGTGCTTTGCGGCGCAGCCGATCAGAAGGCTGGCGGAGATTACTAGCAGAGTCCTAAGCATAAATGCTCCATCGGCGAACGATGGCGATTGAAAACAGCCACAGCCCCTTATGTACATCCGGGGTTTCAAGTCAGGGTTGCCACGACCGCGTCCAGCCCCTGTTCCCATAGGTCACGGGAGATGTTAATCGGCGGAGCGAGCCGAATCACCTTATTTGCGGTGAGATTCAAGACCACGCCGCGATCGAGGCCTTTTTCGACGATCTTTTCGGGGGGTTCTTTGAGTTCTATGCCGATCATGAGGCCGCGGCCGCGGACGCTGGTGATTTTGGGGGCGAGTCGGGTGTCGTTCTGGAGGCGCGAGATGGCCCATTCGCCGAGGGAGGCGGCGTTGTTGAGGAGATTCTCGCGCTCGACGACGTCGAAGATGGTGCGACAGACGGCCATGCAGATGGCGTTGCCGCCGAGGGTGGAGCCGTGGGTGCTGGGGACGAGCAATTTGGCCAGATCGGTTTTGGCGAACATGACGCCGACGGGTAGGCCGCCGCCGACGGCTTTGCCGAGGGTCATGATGTCGGGCTCGACGATGGTGCCGTTGGTTCGGCGAAAATGCTGGTGGGCGAACCAGCGGCCGGTTCGGCCGCAGCCGGTCCAGACTTCGTCGAAGATGAGGGTGATGCCGTGGCGGTCGCAGAGGTCGCGGACCTGGGCGGCGTATTCGGGGGAGAGAAGATTGACGCCGCCTTCGCCCTGAACCGGCTCCATCATGATGGCGGCGGTTTCGGATTCGATGGCGGCTTCGAGTGCTTTGATGTCGCCGATCTCGACGTGTTTGAAACCGGGGACCTCCGGGTCGAAGCCGGCTTTGATTTTGGGATTGCCGGTGGCGGAGATCATGGCCAGAGAGCGGCCATGGAAGCTCCTGGCGAGGGTGATGGCTTTCCAGCGTTTGGGGTTGGAGGCGCGGCCGCGCAGGCGGGAGAGTTTGACGGCGGCTTCGTTGGCTTCGAGTCCGCTGTGGCAGAAGAAGGCCTGGCCGGTGAAGGCGGTTTTGTTGAGTCGTTCGGCGACTTCGATCTGGGGCTCGGTGTAGAAGGTGTTGCCAACGTGCCAGAGTTTTTTGGCCTGCGCGGTGGCGGCCTCGATGAGAGCGGGATGGCAGTGGCCGAGGATTGCGCCGCCGAAGCCGGCGAAGAGATCGATGTAGCGTTTGCCGTTGGCATCCCAGAGGAGCGCGCCTTCGCCGCGGGCCATGACGACGGGGATGCGCGCGTAGTTGCCAACCAGAACATTTTTTCCGCGCTCGATGAGGGCAGCCATGTCGGACATTTACCGGCCTTTCGTTTAATCCAACAAGAGAGGCAAGCATACTCGATAGAAAGCCCCGGATGTACATCCGGAACGTGGTAGCGATCGAGAGTGAATGATAGGGAGCATTTTGAAGCTCAGCCGTATTTAAAAAAAATGGCGCGAGGGTATTATTGGGGCGGCGGAAGGAACCACTCTGACGACTCCTCACCCTCCGGATCGTCAGACCCTTCCGCCATTTTGGATTTTTGCCCATCAGTCCAGGATTAGGAAACCTTAGGAAAGAAAGTTGTACCCGAACCGGTTTGGCCGGTAGTGTTGTGGTGTCAACAAACGGATGGACCCATGCGTAACAACAGTGAGAGAAATTGTGATACGGTAATCGTCGAGGATGATGCGTCGTGCCGGGCGCTGCTGGAGAAATTTTTGAGCGTTCGCGGGCACACAACCGGCTGCGCAGCATCGCTGGCGGAGGCGCGGCCGATGCTGTCGGGGGATTGCAAGCGGGTGATTTTGGACCTGAATCTGCCGGATGGACTGGGGACGGAATTGCTGCGGCATATCCGCGATGAAAATCTTCCGATCAAGGTGGCGGTGACGACGGGGGTGGCGGATCGGCTGCTGATGGCGGAAGTATCGAAGCTTCAGCCGGATGCATTCTTCGTGAAGCCGGTGGATTTGATGGAACTGATGTCGTGGATGAAGTCTGTTGCTTAGGGGCAGGATTAATTACCCATTTTAAACGTCAGGTGCGCCCGGCGTGTGTCAGGCTGTCGTTTGCCCGCTATCTGCGCATTACAGAGGTTGCCCGGTGGGGATTTCTGGGGCATAATCCAACTGCCAGCAAGGGGTGAGTCGGCAAGCGGTTAGCGGCCAAGTCGGAAAACGAGTCCGCTGTCTGCCCGTTCGGGGCACCGTATTTGCCGATCAGGACGGCTGGTATGGGTCCCAACCGCGAAAAAATGCGGTTCGGAACCCTCGCACGGGGATTGGCGGTACTCGCACGGTCCGCCTTGTTTCACTGGAGGTCTCATGTTGAATCGTCTCACGAGTTTCCGGGTCTCGAATCGCGCGCCGGTGCTCCCTGTTTTTCAGCCCCTGGAGGAGCGACGGCTCCTGGCGGCTTCTGTGGAAGCAGGATTGCTCACCGTCGTCGGCACTGATGCTTCGGACACGATCACCGTGTCACTGAATGCCACCGACAACACCAAGATCGATGTTGGGCTCAATGGCGCCGTCACCAGCTTTGCGCTGCTGAATGCCGACGCCACCGCGGCGATCACGGGAATCAAAGTTTCCGGCGGCAATGGCGATGACAAAATCACCGTCGATCAGACCAACGGCGGCGTTACGCTCCCGGTCACCCTGTTGGGTGGCAATGGGCAGGATACGCTGACGGCCGGCGCTGGTAACGATGTGCTCAGCGGCGGCAACGGCAAGGATGTGCTCAGCGGCGGCGATGGCAATGACACGCTGCTGGGATGCAATGGCAATGACATTCTCGATGGCGGCCTGGGCACGAATGTGATCCTTCAGGGCAAGGGCAAGACGCCCAAGGTGAAACCTGCCGGGCACAGCGATGGCCACAGTGATGGCAATTGCGACACCACCACCGGCGGAACCGGTAGCGACACCACTTGCGGCACGGATCACACTGATGGCCACAGTGACGGCGGTAATGACACCACTGGCGGAACCGGCCAGGGTGATGGTCATAGCGCTGGCCACAGCGATGGCAGCGGTGACACCACCACTGGCGGCGGCGGCTGCGATACCACCTGCGGCACCGATCATGGTGACAAGGGTAAGCACAAGGCCAAGGGCCACGACAAGACTCACACCAACAAGGGTAAGCACAACGCCAAGGACCACGACAAGAGCGGCGACAGTGATGGTGGCGATGATGGCAGCTGTGACACCAACGGCAAGGCCAAAGGAAAGACCAAGACCAAACATGGCAAGGCCAAGGGTCATTCCAAGGCTGATAGCACTCCCTGCGATAACGGGAACGATTGAAGAGGGCGTAGCGGGACTACACTGGTCCGGCCGGACATCTGGAAAGATGTCCGGCCTTTTTTTGCGCTGGTGTCAGCGGATTGGTTTTATGTCGAGGTGGCTTTCGAGGACTTCGAACATGTGCTGGAGGGGGTGGATTTCGCCGCTGATCATGGCTTTGGGGAGGATGAGTTTGGGGATGGGGCCAGCGCCGGCATCGCGGTAGAGCTGGACGGAATCCTGAATGTGTTTTTCGACCGAGGGGTCGGCCAGCGCGGCGGCGAAGGAACTCGGGGTGACGAGCTCTTCGGCGTATTCGCGGGCTTGTTCGAGGGGAGGGGGACGATCGCCTTCCATGAGGCGGTTGTGGAATTGCTCGAAGCTTGCGGGGTCGGCTTTCCAGACGGCCAGGGCGTAGCGGATGTAGGTGCAGGCGTTGATGTGCTCGGGGAAGGCGCGCGGGACGGCCGGATTGCAGGCGGGTTCCAGGGGGACGGGGATGGCGATGATGGCGATCTGGGTTCCGTAGCGCTGGCGGGCCTGCTGGAGGAGAGGATATTCGCGGCGGCAGTGGTCGCAGGTGTAGTCGAACATCATGACGATCAGAAACTGCGCTCTGCGCGTGCCGAAGATGGGCCAGGCGGAGGGATCGATGGAGATGCGGCCGTCGTTGAGGGAGAGGCGGGGAGTGGAGGGATTGGGAATTGTCTGAGGGGAAGATTGAGGTGTGGGGTCAGCGCCCTGGGTGACGGTGTAGAGTTTGGGCTCGAAGAGGAGTTGGGTTGAGATCATGGCAAGGAGGAGAAGGATGGCGGCGATGATGGGAGGGAGGCTGGTTGATCGTGGCTCGTGTGCGGTTAGTTTGAACCATTGCCGGAAGATGAGAAGACTTGCCGAGAGAGCCAGGGCGTGGGTGATGGTGCAATAGGTGCAAAAATGATGAATGATGAAGGCCTGGAGAGAGAGAAACCAGACGGCAGCGCCGGCGGCGATGATGGCCAGAGCGGGGAGGGCGCGCCAGGAGAGATCGCGGCGGCGCGGGAGGTAGCTGGCGGTGCCGGTGGCGAGAAATGCCATCAACAGAAATACCGGAAGGGCGGCGGCGGAAACGGGGATAGGGCCGATGCGCGACCAGCGGCTGGAGAGGACGGCATCGCAGCCGGAGCCAGCGCCGCAACCCGGGACGCTCGCGTCACTGAAAGATTGCCAGAGCAGGAAGGCGGCGAGGATGGCGGCGGCGGCCGAGAGGGCGGCGATGAGGGTGCTGATGCCGGTGGCGCGTCTCACGCTGGCATATTAGCTCATTGCGTTGGCGATTTTTACTGACGGGCCTGATTCACGCGTGAAATTCAATCGCTAGAGTGGTTGCATGACGAAAATTCTGGAGGAGATTTGCTCGCTGCCGACAGCGCCTTTTCTGGAAGGGGCGGTGGTGGAATATGTCGAGCGGTTTGTGGCGGAGCGGAAGAAGCTGCGGCTGGCGCGGGATGAGCATGGGAACCTGCTGATCGGCCTTGCGGGGAGAAGCAAGGCGGTGGCACGGTGGGTGTTTACCGCGCACATGGATCATCCGGGGCTGATTTCGGGGAGGATGATTGATGAGCGGACGGTGGAGTGTGAATTGCGGGGATGGGTGCTGGCGGAATTGATGAAGGGGGCGAAGATTCGATTTTTCGCGGGAGAGCGGGAGATTCGCGGGGAGATTGTGGAAGTGACGGCGGATGGGGATGAAGGGAGAGGGGCGCGCGGGAAAATGGCGCGGGTGCGGGTGGGAAAGAGCGTGCCGGCGAATGTGCCGGGGATGTTTGATCAGGGGACGGGGAGGATTCGCAAGGGGAAATTTTATTCGCGGGTGTGCGATGATCTGGCCGGGGCGGCCGGGGCGCTGGCGATGATGGATGAGCTGCATAGCAATCCGCCGCAATCGAACGTGGCGGTTTTGCTGACGCGGGCGGAGGAGGAGGGGTTTATCGGAGCGGTGGCGGCGTCGATTGAGCCGAGATTGATCAAGAAATCGGATCGGCTGATCGCGATTGAGTGCTCGGCCGCGCAGCCGTATGCGCCGATCGGCGGAGGGGCGATTATTCGCGTGGGGGATCGGACGAGCATCTTTAATTCAGCGCTGACGTTTTTTCTGACGCAGCAGGCGGAGGCGCTGGCGAAGGAAGACAAGGCGTTCAAATACCAGAGGCAATTGATGCCGGGGGGGACGTGCGAGGCGACGGTTTATGATGTGTATGGATTTCACGCGGCGTCGATGTGCGTGGCGCTGGGGAATTATCACAACATGGATCGCAAGCGGGGGAAGATCGCGGCGGAATTTATCGACGTGGGGGATTGGACGAATATGGTGAAGTTGTTTCTGGCGGTGGCGCGGGAGGGGCATAAATATACGGGGACGCATCAGGCGCTGAAGCAGAGGATTGAGAAGAGGTTTGAGGGGTTGCGGCATTTGTTGAATGCGCGGTCATAAAGGATTGTACGAGCATGCCCACGAGTAGTCGCCGCGGCGACCAAGCTGTGGGCATGGCACCCGCCGAAGTGGCGTGCGCGTAACTTGATCAGCTTGACTTGAGTGCGCGGGGCTCTGATAATTTTGCTCGATGGACCTGGGCGAACACGAGGTTCGCCCCTACCAGACGCCCCCTTCGTCTAGTGGCCAAGGATATCTGGTTCTCAGCCAGAGGACAGGGGTTCGACTCCCCTAGG
>JBGPEF010000175.1:0-9739 GCA_041482675.1 Tepidisphaeraceae bacterium
GTGGGAGCGGACGCGCAACGCAGCGACGAGGAAGATCGATTGGCAGTTCACAACCGCCGACGCCCGGATCAGGCTTCGCCGCCTATACCCGAAACTTTAGGTGCGATGGAGCACTAGGTCGTCTGGATAATCCATTCCACCTTTTCTGCCGATGAAATTTACATGCTGCTTCTGCATCGCGAGGAAAAATCCACCACTCCCGCAACCGATCTGCGGATGTTCGCCCGCACCGAGCAGAAAATGATCGCCGAGGCCCATCGCCTCGACCACTCTGTCATCGCCCATCGCCAACCCCGCCTCCGCCTCGCCGTCCGCGACCTCAGCGTCAACGGCATGTCCGCCATCTCCGAGCAACCCGTCGAAAAAGGCGAGCACGTCGGCGTCTCCTTCCCCGCCGACGGCGGCCACCGCGCCTGGGGCGCCTACGGCCGGGTCGTCCGCTGCGAACCCAGCGCCATGGGCTACCGCCTCGCCGTAGAATTCGACCCCCTCCCCGCCGCCTAATTCCCGTACCACGGGCATCTTGCCCGTGATTTGTCATGTGTGCCACGTCCGTCTCGGCCGTGTTTTCTGCGCCCATACCCGCCAGTGAATTTCCCCCCTACAATAAAAGCCTCATGACCGCCGCCTCAGCCTCAACCCACCGCTCCGACGCTTCCAAAACGAAGCCCAAGCACGTCCAGGACCCCGAACACTATCGCATGTCCATCGGAGACCACCTCGAGGAACTTCGCTGGCGCATGATCTTCGGCCTCATCGGCTTCATCCTCGCCGCCGCCGTCTGCCTCTTCTACGGCAAACGCGTCATGAGTGCCTTCTGTGCTCCCATGACCAAAACGCTCCTCGAGCGCAACATCAACCCCCAGATGATCTACAACGAAGTCGGCGAGCCCTTCATGGTCTTCATCCAGATCAGCCTCATCACCGCCGCCGCCATCTCCGCCCCCTGGATGCTCTATCAGATGTGGATGTTCATCGCCACCGGCCTCTACCCCCAGGAACGCAAGTGGGTCACCAAATACATCCCCCTCTCCATCTCCCTCCTCATCGCCGGGATGCTCTTCGTCTATTTCCTGGTCCTCCCCTGGACCGTCCAGTTCTTCGTCGATTTCGGCAACTCCATTCCCCTCCCCACCATCGAGAAAAAAATCGTCGAAGAACCCGGCCCCCTCGGCCATATGCCTGTCCTGATGGGCGATCCCGCCAAGCCAACCGAAGGTGACTACTGGTTCAACAAGTGGGAAATGAAAATCAAGATTCATTCCCTTGGCGCTGACGGCACCGGCCACGACTCCATCATCCCCCTCCTCCCCAGCAGCATGCTCGCCCCCCAGATCTCCCTCGACAAATACATCGACATGGTCGTCATGATGCTCCTCACCTTCGGCCTCTCCTTCCAACTCCCGCTATTGGTCATGGCCCTGGTCCGCATTGGCATCGTCGAAATCCCCACCCTCAAACGCGGCCGCAAAGTCGTCTACTTCATCCTCCTCATCGCCGCCTCCGTCATCACCCCCGGCGACGCCATCACGGCAACAGTCGCCCTCGCCATCCCCCTCGGTCTGCTTTATGAGCTGGGAATCTTCCTGGCGCGCCCTGCAAAAGCTCAGAAGGCATGATAATTGGTGCCCATGACTCGTCTCGCCTCCGAACCTCGTCACCCTCCCATCCTGCTTGAAGACGATGAACATTTGTTCCTGGACGGAGTCTCCTGGGGTTTTTATGAACATCTTCTGCGCGAAACGCGCCACCGTCGACTCAGAATCACCTTCGACAGCGGCATGCTTGAAATCACATCTCGGATTTTCGGACACGAGGCAGCAAAATCCTTCATTGGCCAGATGATCAGCACGTTATCTTTTCTAACGAACTGTCCAATGGCTTCAGGAGGTTCACCAACCTTTCGACGTCGCGATAAGCAAAAGGGTTTGGAGCCCGACGAGTGTTACTTCTTCAACGCTCACACCAAGGTGCGGAGAATCAAGCGCTGGAACCCAAAATTTCATCCTCCGCCCGATTTGGCAGTTGAAATCGATATCTTTAGCCGCTCTATCGACCGCGAGCCGATTTATGCCGCGCTCGCTGTGCCCGAACTCTGGCATTACGACGGCGCACGGATTCGGTGCCTGCACCTCATTGGCGACCGCTACTCCGTTCGCAAACGCAGTAAATTTTTTCCATTCCTCGAAGTATCACACTTAAGTCAATTCATGGATCGTGTGGAGGACGCTGACCACACTACGGTGATTCGTGAATTCATCAGCTGGGTAAAACGCAACGGCTGGGCTGCCGAGTAAAACCATGCCCGCAACGCTCGACCTCCTCCTTTCCGAGCCCATCGCCACCATCAATCCCAACATCTACGGCCATTTCATCGAGCATCTCGGCGCCTGCGTCTATGACGGCGTATGGCTCGATCATCAAATCTGCACCGACGTCGTCGAAGCCTTAAAACAAATCCGTCCCCCCATCATCCGCTGGCCCGGCGGCTGCTTCGCCGACGATTATCACTGGCAGGATGGCATCGGCCCTCCCAACAATCGCCCCAAGCGCGTGAATCTCCACTGGGGCAACGTCATCGAATCCAACCACTTCGGCACCCACGAATTCATCCAATTCTGCCGCGCCATTGGCGCTCAACCCTACATCTCCGGCAACGTCGGCAGCGGCTCCCCGCGCGAGCTCCGCGACTGGGTCGAATACTGCAACCACCCCTCCGGCTCGACCCTCTCCGACCTCCGCCGCACCAATGGCGCTGATCAACCCTTCAACGTCCAATTCTGGGGCGTCGGCAACGAACCCTGGGGCTGTGGCGGCCATTTCACCCCCGAAGATTACGCCACGGAATACCGCCGCTTCGCCACCTACCTCCGCGGCTTCGGCGACACCCCCCTCCATCTCATCGCCGCCGGCCCCGACGGCAACGACCTCGACTGGACCCGCCGGTTCTTCGAAAAGCTCGGTGGGGCGGACATTCCTGTCCGCCATCCTTCAACTATCAATGCCTTCGCCCCCCACTACTATTGCGGCACCGCCGGCACCGCCACCGAATACACCGACGCCCAGTGGTACGAACTCTTGGACAAGGCCGCAAAAATGGAGGACTTGATCGTCCAGCAGCGCAAACTCATGGACCAATTCGACCCCCAGCGCCGCATCAATCTCATCATCGACGAATGGGGCACCTGGCATCCCCCAACGCCTCCCCGTGCCACTGGCGGCTTGTCCGCCAGCGCTCTCCGTCAGCCCCCGCTGCTCTGGCAGCAAAACACCCTCCGCGACGCCCTCGTCGCCGCCATCACCCTCAACATCTTCAACCGCCACGCCGACAAAATCGCCATGGCCAACATCGCGCAATCCCTCAACGTCCTCCAGGCCCTCCTCCTCACTGAAAACGGCAAACTCATCCGCACCCCCACCTATCACATCTACGACCTCTACAAAAACCACCAGGGCGCTCGCTCCATCCGCATCGAATCCGCCCCCGACCTCTGCGCCAGCGCCTCAATCAAAAACACCACCCTCACCCTCACCGTCGTCAACCCCAAAATCGCCGAACCAGTCGAAACCCAAATCAATCTCCACGGCGCCTCCGCCATCCTCATCCGCCAAACCATCCTCACCGACCCCGACATCCACGCCCACAACACCTTCACCGAACCCACGCGCCTCATCCCCTCCGATCCCCGCGTCCTCCCCCTCCGCGGCCACTCCTTCCCGTTCAATTTTCCTGCTCAATCCCTCACCCGCCTCGAAATGTCCCTCGCATAACGTGGCACGGGCGTCTCGCCCGTGTTTCTCTAAATTGCAAATCCTCTCCTCCCCCCCAACAATCCCCAAGTGCCCTTCCTCCGCCTCACCCTCATGCTCCTCGCCGGCCTCCTCCTCCTTCTCTCCCTCCTCGCCTGGCTCATGGCCCGCTTCCTCCTCCGCCCCCCGCGCATGACCGACGGCAAAGCCTCCTGGGTCCTCAGGCGTCTGACCCCCCTCGACATCGGCCTCCCCTTCACTCCCCTCTCCTTCTCCATCCGCGATGAACAATCCAAAAACCCCCTCAACCTCGCCGCCTGGTGGATCCCCCACGAAAATTCCCATGGCGAAAATAGCAAAAACCACAAAACCGCCATCCTCCTCCACGGCTACGCCGACGCCAAAGTCGGTGCCATCGCCTGGGCTCCCCTCTTCCACGAACTCGGCTACAACATCCTCGCCCTCGACCTCCGCGCCCACGGCGAATCCGGCGGCAAAATCTCCTCCGGCGGCTACTGGGAACGCCACGACCTCCACCAGGTCATCAACGACCTCCGCGCCCGCTACCCCGATCAAACCAAACACCTCACCCTCTTCGGCGCCAGCCTCGGCGCTGCCGTCGCCATCGCCGTCGCCTCCGAGCGCGCTGACATCGACGCCGTAATCATGGAATCCCCCTTCACCGACTTCCGCCACGCCGCCTCCGGCCACTTCAACCTCCTCGGCATCGCCCTCCCTCAACTCCACCGCGCTGCCATCTGGCTCTCCCAAAAAATGGCCCACGCCAATTTCTCCTCCATCCGCCCCCTCGACCTCATCCCCAAATCCACCTCCCCCATCCTCCTCATCCAGGGCCAGGCCGACCTCCTCACCTCCCCCGACGATCAACACCAACTCGAGCGCGCCATAGCGCAGCGCCCCGACGGCTCCACCTACTGGCGTCTAACCGATGTCCCCCACCTCATGCCCCTGTCCGCCGACCCCACCGGCTACCGCCAGCGCCTCACCGATTTCCTCATCGCCACGCAATCGGATTTCGCTCAGCGCGATAACTAATCAACACGACGATCGCGCACGGACGAAATAATTTGCTCATAAGTCGCCAGCCCCTCGACGAAGAAGGCAATGCCTTCCAATGCCAAAAAAGGTAAGGCAGATTCATGAAGAATCGTCTCACCGCTCTTCCAGGACTTAAACGAGAACCGGCCGCTCAAATAACCAAAAGCTCGTCGTTCGGAGGCAGCGTCAGTGAAGCGAATGCGGATCATATCTATCGTCCCGGACAGACAGCGTTCCCCGACCAACGAAACCGGCCAATTCAATCGCAAATCGCAAATCGCAAATCACAAATTACCCTCACGTCCCCATCAACTCATCCGACTCAATAATCCTCTGACACAACTCCGCCATCCCCAGCCTTCTCTTCTGACTCTCCGCCTGAAGCCGTCGATGCGCTTCTTCCTCGCTCAGATTCGCCCGCTTCATCAAAATTCCCTTGGCCCGGTCCATCACCTTCCGCGTCTTCAGGTCCTGGCTCAGCTTCACCGTCTCCGCACGCAGCGCCTCCGCCTCCTTGAATCGGCCGCTCGCCACCTCGATCTGCGCTGCCAGCGTCTTGTCATCCACCGGCTTGACCAGATATCCAAAAACCCCCGCCGCCGTGGCCCGCTCGATCAGGTCCCTCTCCGCAAACGCGCTGACGATGATCATCGGACACCGCCTTTGCTTCAGCAGTTCCGACGCCAGCTCGATCCCATCATCACTTCCCAGCCGGATATCCACCAAAACCAGTTGCGGCTCGCGCGACTTGAACATCTGCCGCCCTTCGGCCGCATCCGCCGCCTGTCCCACCACCGTGTGCCCCAGCTTCTGAAGCTGTCCGCGCAGCCCCATTCCCACCAGGGTGTCATCTTCCAAAATCAAAACACGCAAACCATTTTGATTCTCGCGAGCTTCACTCATGCTGTCGATCCAGTTGAATTCTCCTGCGAATCCAGCGGCAGTTCGATCGTCGCGATCGTCCCCCCGCCCGCGCTGCGCCGCAATCGCAGCGTCCCCTTCAGCTCGCGCCGAACCAGCTCGCGCACCAGATAAAGCCCGGTCCCGCGCTGCACCGCCGTGGCCGTCCCCGCCCCGCTGAACGGCATTTCCTGCAACACCTCGGCCTCACCCGCCGCCTGCGCCTCCTCGATCCATCCATTGCTCCCCCCATCGCTCGACGCCGGCCCACCTTCATCGCTCACCTCAATCTGCGCACTGCCCGCCGTCCGCCGCGCGCCAATCATCAGCGTCCCCCGCCCCGCCAGCCCGTGTACCAGCGCGTTGGTGCAAAGCTCGTGCAACACCATCGCCAGGCTCACCGCACGCGAAGTATCGAACGTGATATCCAGCTCCCCCGTATTCACCCGCACCGCCACTCCCGGCGGCGTCAACACCGACAGCGACGGCAGCACCTGCTGCACCAACTGCTGGAGATTGACGCGCTCGATCCCCCCGCTGAACAGATCGTGCGCCCGCGCCATCGTCCCAATCCGCTCCCGCACCCGCTCCAGCCATTGCTGCGCCGATGGCGTCAAATCCGGCTCGTGCATCGACAACAACCCCACGATCCCGGCCAGATTATTCTTCACCCGATGGTGCAGCTCGCGCAACAATATCGCCTTGGCCTGCGCATCCCGCCCGCTCTGCTCGTGAAGCTGCTTCTGTAGCTCCATCCCCTCGCGCATCTGCTCGTAAAGCCGATTGTTCGCCAGGATCACGCTGGCCTGCGACCCCAGCAGCCGCGCCAGCCGCCGATCCGCATCGGTGAACTTTCGCGGCCGCGAATCGCTCAGCGCCATGATCCCGATTGACCGATTCTCCACTCGCAGCGGGATCATGATCATCGCCCTCGACTCCGACGCCCTCATCATGTCCTGATTCACCGGCTCGAGCATCTCCGCCGTGTTCTCCGCAAACAAAACATCCCCGCCCATGAGGCACCGCCGCATCACTGGCATCCGCTCCAGGTGAAAAACCGCCGGCACCGCCTCCGGGATGTCCCCCGACGATGCATACGTCCGCATGCAGTAATCCTTCGCATCCAGCAGCGTGAAAATCGAGCGGCTCAACCCCAGCAGCCGCCGCGCCGCGTCCGCCAGTTGCTGCATGATCTCCCGCCCCGATCCCAGCTTCCCGCTGATCGCCGTTGATATCTCGTTGAGCGATGCCAGCGCCGCCAGGTGCCGCTCGGTCTGCTTCAAATCCCAGGCGCGATAACGCAGAATCTGGTAAAACGACAGTGTGATCAGGCACGAAACCAGCACCCCTCCAACCAGGATCAATCGGTCCAGCCCCACCATTCGCGACCCCATATGCGCCCCCGTCGGCCACACTCGAACCTGCCAATACCGATTGGCGAATCGCGTCATCTGCTCTTCCCAGGGTCCTTGATGCTTCGGCTGTGCCGGTCCGATCCTGTAGAACGTGAGCGTGCCATCCCAGACCTCGAGATTGTGGTTGTCCCTGATCCGGCCGTCGATCACCTTCTCCACCAGCGGCTGCGGTGTCACCCGCGCCACCAGGATCGGCTGGTCGCGATCCTCCTCGTTCAGCGCCAGCGGCATGACCAGGGCCAGGTACTGCGGGTTGGTCTTCTTGTCGATCCACATCGCCGAGATGTCACGCGCGTTGGATCTTGCCGCCTTCAACGCAGTCCCCCATTCATCGTGCTTCGTCAGCTCCGCCGGAATATGCGACCCCGTCTCCGGCCAAACCCACTGCACATGCCCCTTTGCATCTGCTTCGCCAATCTCCACGAAGAACGGACTCTTCTTTTGAAATTCGATCGCCGCGGCCTTGAGAGTGCCCGCTTCCTTGTATCGCCCCGCAAGCCAATTCCACTTCATCCGCCGCATTCCCCGGAGCTGATTGTCGATCTCGTCCTGGAATCGTCGGGTGAAGCTGATCGCATCCGTCTCCGCCAGCGCATGCAGCTTCAGCGCCTCCCGCGAGCGCGCCAGCGCATAGGTCAGAAAAGTCACCCCCACCAGGAAGACAAACAACGCCGCCAGCGACACCCACCACCGCGCCGGCAGCCACCAGTTGCCCGGCCCGCGGTGTCCCCTGGCGAGATTCTGCTCCGTTTGCCGCGACATGCCCGCTCCGCCCACACCCCTGTGCTCTAATGCATCCATTCTGATTACAATGATAGCCTGCCCGCAAGCGGGAAACGAGGCTCTTCCCCGACAGGCGCTGGTTGCCATCGTGGATGATTGAAACAATCGAGCGGGCCAGTGCGTCCGTGGTAATGAGGCTTTTGGCCGACGGTAGCCTATGCCGCAACACCCCCAGCGAGTTCGCCTGCTCCTGAAGATCGCGCTGGTCATCGCGATCGTGGCGGCGATCGCATTCCTTGTCCGCCAGAAGTTCCCCAAACACACTGCGATCATCCCTCAACCTCCTCCCTCGACCGTTCCCACCACCAACCCCGCCCCGCAACCGATCATCGCCATCCAATCGCCGCCGCGCACCTACATGGAGCTGATCAACCGCCAGTTCCCGCGCCTGGCGACCACCCAGCCCATCGACCAGACGCTCAACATGCGCGACTGGGGCCATTTCCGCATCACCGACCCCATCCACATCGACCGCCGCGGCGGCCTCTGGATCACTCGGCCGGATGCCGAGGAGACCGAAACCCTCCTGCCCAGCGCCCCCACGCGCCAGGTGCAGCTCACCCGCGAGCACATCCTCTTCGCCCACTGGTTCTATAGCGAAGGCGGCGACTGGAACGTCATGCTGGTCACGCCCGCTGCCAACGGCGGCTTCGAGCTGGTCAGCGCCAAGGACCGCCGCCCCATCGGCGATGGCGGTGACTACGACTGGTCCCGCGCCTTCAGCATCTATTCGGAGCGCAAGATCGTCGTCCCGCGCTCGGGCAAAGTCTCGATCTTCACCACCGCCGACAACATCTCCGAAACCGTCAGCCCCACATTGGCCGACGGCGGCGCTGTGCAATTCCAGGTCGACCAGCGCGGCTTCCTCGCCTGGGTCCCACCCGACGCGGGCCAGCCGGCCAGCAAAGGCGTGGCGCGATATGTCGATGGCAAATGGACCGCTCTCAGTCCCGAGCAGGGCTGGCCGGCCAACCTGCTGCACCTGATTCGGCTGGATGACGGGACGGTGCTCCAAATCATTGCTGAAGGTGAGGGCAAAGTGCGTCTGGCGTATGCCGCCCTCGACGAGAAGGAGATCGACGAGCAGCGGGTGGTGCGATTGATCATCGACCTGTCCGATCCCGATGCGCAGAAGCGCGAGAAGGCCTTCGCCGAATTGACCAAATTTGGGCCCGGTCTCTGGCCCATCGCCGAAAAGATGATGGACAGCGCCCTCCCCGAGGCGCAAGAGCGGCTCAAGAGTTTGCTGAAGGCGAAACTGACTCCGCTGCTGGGCAGGATGCAGTTGGCCGATGCAAAACTGCGCGTTGTCTCCCGCTTCCCCGAAGGCGGCGCGCTCTTCTTCGCCGAAAATGGCGTGCTCCTGCCGCGTGGCGATCTGGAGCCCTTCGTGGTTCGCCCGGCCTGGATCGTCGCCCGGCCGGGAATGGAAGTGCAGCTTCTCGACCAGGAGATGACCCAATCCATCGCCCCCGCACGCTCGCAGGTCACCGCCGTGGGCAATGAGTGGATAGTCACCGATTCGGTCCTCGGCCCGCAGCGACATTTCGGCGGCCTGCTGGTGCCGCTGCTGCGGAAAAGCGAGATGCAGTTTTCGGAATTTGTGGGAATGGATGCGCGCGGACGATATGTCTTCCGCGAGCCGGGGAATGCCCAGCGGCCAATCAGCGCGACAACCAATCCCCCGACTGCAAAACCCCCGGCGACCAAATTCGCGACGACCCAGGCCACCTCGCGCCCGGCCAATTTCAATTTCGCACAGCTTTCGGATACGCCCTCGCTGATCATCGATCCGACTCTGCCCGATCCCGTTCCGCGCCTGCCGGGGATCA
>JBGPEF010000176.1:0-9702 GCA_041482675.1 Tepidisphaeraceae bacterium
ATGGATGTGGGAGTCGATGAAGCCGGGGGTGAGGGTTTTGTTTTGGAGGTTGATTCGTTGGGTTTGGGGAGTTGTCAGGTTTTCGAGTTCTCGGTCGTTTCCGATGGCGAGGATTTTGCCATTTTGGATGGCCATGGCGGTGGCGCGGGGGTGGGAGTTGGAGAGGGTGAGGAGGTGGCCGTTGGTGAGGAGGAGGTCGGCGGGGGGCATTGATTTGTTTTACCTGGAGGAGAAGACACGGGCGAGGCGCCCGTGCCACGACGAGGAGTCACGGGCAGGATGCCCGTGGTACGGGAGGGAGACATGGGCAAGATGCCCATGCCACGAAGAGTCATTGCCCCAGATGGGTTGTGTCCATACAAATAGATTAGAAAAATGAGCGTTGCGGCAACGATTCAGTCAGGGATGATGGGTGATGGGCGTCTGGAGGCGCGGACGCGGGAGATTGGGAGGCAGATTTTCGCGCGGGTTCGGGAGGAGCGGCCGATGGTGGGGTCGGCATCGTGGTGGGATGAGAAGATGATGGGGGTGACGATGCGGGATGAGGGGGTGAAGATTCAGCTTTTTCGGTTTGTGGATGCGCTGCCGGCACTGCGGACGCCGCGGCAGATTACGCGGCATTTGAAGGAGTATTTTGCGCAGGTGGAGGAGCGATTGCCGGCGATTGCGCGGCCGATTTTGCGGTGGTTGCCGGAGGATGGGTGGGTGGGGAGAAGCGTGGCGCGGGCGGCGCAGTTTAATGTCAGAAGGCTGGCGAAACGGTTTATCGCGGGGAGTGATCTCGCCCAGACGCTGGAGGCGATTGGGGAACTTCGAAAGAGGTCGCTGGCGTTTACGATTGATCTGCTGGGGGAGGCGGTGTTGTCGGAGAGCGAGGCGGAGCGGTATCAGGGGCAGTATCTGCATTTTCTGGAGGGGTTGACGCGGGAGGCGAACGATTGGCCGGAAAATCGGCTGATCGATCGGGATCATGGGGGGCCGATTCCGCGGGTGAATGTGTCGATCAAGCTGTCGTCGCTGTATAGCCAGTTTGATCCGATTGATCCGGTGCGGGCCAGTGGCGCGGTGCGGGAGAAATTGCGGCCGATTTTGCGGCTGGCGCAGAAGCGGTGGGGGTTTGTGAACATCGACATGGAATCGCATGCGCTGAAGGATTTGACGATCCGGATATTCAAAGAAGTTTTTGATGAGCCGGAATTTCGGGACTGGGCGAACGTGGGGATTGCGATACAGGCGTATTTGAGGTCGTGTAAGTCCGACCTGGAAGATTTGGCGGCGTGGGCGCGGAAGAGGCCTGCGCCGGTGTGGGTGAGACTGGTGAAGGGGGCGTATTGGGATTACGAGACGATTGTGGCCGCGCAGCAGGGGTGGGAGGTGCCGGTGTGGATGCAGAAGGGGGGGACGGATGCCAATTTTGAGGCATGCACGGAGTTTTTGGTGGAGAATCGGGAGGTTTTGCGGCCGGCGATTGCGTCGCACAATGTGAGGAGCATTGCGCGGGCGTTGGCGCTGTTTGAAAAATATGAGGCGCCAGCGCGGATGGGGGAATTTCAGATGCTTTATGGGATGGCCGAGCCGATCAAGTCGGCGCTGATCGACTTGGGGCAGAGGGTGAGGGTGTATACGCCGTTTGGGGAGATTTTGCCGGGGATGGCGTATCTGGTGAGAAGGTTGCTGGAGAACACATCGAATTCGTCGTTTTTGCGGGCGGGGTTTTTGGAGCATGTGCCAGAGGAGAAGTTGCTTATGAATCCAATGGATCTTTTGAGTCGACGCAGAGGCACTGGCAGCAAGCTGCCAGTGGCACAGAGAGAATTCAAAAATGAACCGCTGGCGGATTTTAGTGTTGAGGAGAATCGGGCGAGGATGAGGGGGGCGATTGAGGAAGTTGGGAAAAAGTTGGGGGAGATGCATCCGCTGGTGATTGGGGGGAAGAAGGTTTCGACGGCGAAGACGATTGAGTCGGTGAATCCATCGCATATGCGGCAGGTGGTGGGGGGGACGGCGAGCGCGACGGTGGAGGATGCGAAAAATGCGATTGGGGCCGCGGGTGCCGCGTTTCCAGGCTGGCGGGATATGGCGGCGGCGAAGCGGGCGGATTTGCTGTTTCGGATGGCGGAGATCATGCGGAGGAGGCGGTTTGAGCTGTCGGCGTGGGAGATTTTTGAGTGCGGGAAGCAGTGGAGGGAGGCGGATGCGGATGTGGCGGAGGCGATTGATTATTGTGATTACTACGCGATGCAGATGCTGAGACTGGCCGAGCCACGGATGAAGAATCTGCCGGGGGAGGAGAATGCGAATTTTTATGAGCCGCGCGGGGTGTGCGTGACGATTGCGCCGTGGAATTTTCCGTTGGCGATATTGTGCGGGATGACGATGGCGGCGGTGGTGAGCGGGAACACGGCGGTGATGAAGCCGGCGGAGCAGTCGGTGATTATTGGGGCGAAATTGATGGAAGTTATTAGCGAGGCGGGGTGTCCGGATGGCGTAGTGAATTTTCTGCCGGGGGTGGGGGAGGAGATTGGGCCTGTTCTGGTGAGTGATCCGAGAGTGGCGATGATTGCGTTTACGGGGTCGCGGGCGGTGGGATTGGGGATCAATGAGGCGGCGGCGCGGACGCCAGCGGGCCAGGATCATGTGAAGCGCGTCGTCGTGGAAATGGGGGGGAAGAATGCGATCATTGTGGATGAGGATGCCGACCTGGATGAGGCGGTGGCGGGGGTGGCGGGGAGTGCGTTTGGATATGCGGGGCAGAAATGTTCGGCGTGCTCGCGGGTGATCGTGATGGAGTCGATTTATGAGCAGTTCATGGGGAGGCTGGTGGAGGTTTCGAAGAGTTTGCGGATTGGGCCGGCGGAGGAGCCGGGGGCGTTGGTGGGGCCGGTGATTGATGGGGAGGCGCGGGAGCGGATATTGCGGATGATTGAAAAGGGGAAGGCGGAGGGAAGGATTATTTTTTCAGGGGAAGTTGGGGCGCTGGCTTCGGAGGGATTTTTTGTGCCGCCGACGATTTTTGGGGAGGTATCAGAGACGGCGGTGATTGCGCAGGAGGAGATTTTTGGCCCGGTTTTGGCGGCGATAAAGGCGCGGGATTTGGGGGATGCGCTGCGGATTGCCAATGGGACGAAGTATGCGCTGACGGGGGGCGTTTATTCGCGCTCGCCGGAGTCGATTGAGCGGTGCAAGCGGGAGTTTCGGGTGGGGAATTTGTATATCAACCGGAAGATCACGGGGGCGCTGGTGGATCGGCAGCCGTTTGGGGGATTTAAGTTGTCGGGGATTGGGAGCAAGGCGGGAGGGGCGGATTATTTGCAGCAGTTTATGGTGCCGAGGACGGTGACGGAGAATGCGCTGAGGCATGGGTTTGCGCCGGTAGATCCGATGGCGATGAGGGAGCCGGCGGGGGAGTGAAGCGAAAAGAATGCAACCGCAGAGGCGCAGAGACGCAGAGAAGAAAGAATGAACGCAGATGCAGATGAGGCAGATTTGCGCAGATCAAAGCATTAAGCCGGTGGACTGGATATCGCCGATGATTTCGAGTCTCCCTTTCATACTGCCAATGAAGCCGGAGATGCCGTTGGAGATAGGAAGAAGTTTCGCAATCGCTTTTCCATTCTTGGTGATGACGACCCCCTCAGGCCCTATCTGATCGATCGGCGAGAGGCATTGATCCTTGAACTTGGTGGTGGAGATTTTCCTGGGCATGTTTGCGTTCCAATATTCTATTTCCGGATATGGCCGTTGCCGCGGATGATCCATTTGTAGGTGGTGAGGTCCATTGCGCCCATGGGGCCGCGGGCGTGGAGTTTGTCGGTGGAGATGCCGACTTCGGCGCCGAGGCCGTATTCACCGCCGTCGGCGAATCTTGTGCTGGCGTTGATCATGATGCTGGCGCTGTCGACGGCTTTGAGGAATTTCTCGGCGGAGGTCATGGATTCGGTGAGGATGGCATCCGTGTGGTGGCTGCCGTAGTGGTTGATGTGATCAATCGCTTGAGACAAGTCATCGACGACTTTCACGGCCACGGTCAGGGCGAGATATTCGGTGAACCAATCCTGCTCGTCGGCGGGTTTGGCTTTGGGGTAGAGGGCGCGGGTTTTTTCGTCGCCGCGGATTTCGACGCCTTTTGCGGCCAGGTCGTCGCAGACCTTGGAGAGGAGGCGCGGGGCGGCATCTTTGTGGAAGAGGATGTGCTCTACCGCGTTGCAGACAGCGCCGCCGGGGTAGCTGGTCTTGGCGTTGACGCAGATGTCGCGGACTTGTTGTTCCATCGAGCCGGTGGCGGAATCGACGTAGATGTGGCAGTTGCCCGTGAAATGCTTGAGGACGGGGATGGTGGATTCTTCGACGACGGTGCGGATGAGGCCTTCGCCGCCGCGGGGGATGACGATGTCGATGTATTGATCGAGCTTGAGGAGGGGCGGGAGGATGGCGCGGTCGGAGGATTCGATGAGCTGGACGGCCGCGGGATCAATCTCGGCCTGGGCGAGGGCTTTGGAGATGATGGCGGCGATGGCGGCGTTGGAATGCATGGCTTCCTTGCCGCCGCGGAGGATGATGGCGTTGCCGGATTTGAGGCAGAGTGCGGCGGCGTCGGAGGTGACGTTGGGGCGGCTTTCATAGATGAAGAGGACGACGCCGAGGGGCACGCGCATTTTTTCGACGCGCAGGCCGTTGGGGCGGACGTAGCCTTCGATAATCTGGCCAACAGGATCGGTCTGGGCGGCGATCTGCTCGACGGCGGCGGCCATGGAGGCGATGCGCTTGTCGTTGAGTTTGAGGCGCTCGACGAGCGGTTGGGCGAGGCCGGCGGATTGGGCGGATTGGATGTCCTTTTGATTGGCGTCGATCAGAGCGGGGGCGGATTCGCGGATGAGGGAGGCGACGCGATGGAGGGCGGCGGTTTTCTTGTCGCCGCTCAATTCGGCCAACTGGCGCGAGGCAGCGCGGGCGGAGCGGCCGAGCTTCTGGACGTAGGACTGCACGTCTTCCATGTCGGGATTGTAGCAGGCAGGGCACAGGGGGGCACTGGCGGACAAGCCGCCAGTGGCACGGGGCGCACAGGGGGGCACTGGCGGACAAGCCGCCAGTGGCACGGGGCGAGCCAGTGGGACGGGGCGGGCGGCGAATGAATTGCGTGATGCTAGCGGCGGGTGACGGTGATGGTGATCTCTTTGTTGGGATTAATGACGGTGACGTCCTTGGGCATGCGGTAATCGGTGGGCCATCGGAGGGTGATGGGGAAATCCTTGACTGTGGTGACTGTGGAGAAGTCGAAGCGCTTGTCGTCGTTCATGTCGATGACGACGGCGGCGGGGAATTTGAACTGCCTGAGCGATTCGATGGCGTCGGCCGGCCCGATCACGTCAACACTCCTCAGTGTCGGCGGGGCGGTGATTTTGAACTTGTCGTCGGTCAGGAGCAGGCTGCTGATCTGGAGCTGGATGGGGATGGCGGGAATCTGGTAGGAAACGGATTTGGAGATCTCGACTTTGGCGCGAACGGTCTCGCGCATGGTCACCGCTTCGACGAAAGTGGATGAGCCCAGGGCAATCGTCACTTCCTCGTTGTAAGAACCCGGGGGCTTTGAGGCGAAGGAGGTCAGGTCGGCATAGGCGACAAATTTATCAGGTCCCTCGGCGGCGAGCTTATCGAGCTGATCCTTGGGACCCTCGACGGTCACTAAATCAGGCTCGAATGTAACCGTGCCCAGGGCCTTGTCCTGCGGACGTACCTTCACCGGAATTTTTCTGGTGCCTTTGGCCTCGACCTTGATCTTGACCGGCGGTCGCGCGGCGGTGACGGTGACGGCGTAGGTCTTGAAGAGATCACTTTTGGTGATGGCTTCGGCGAGGGAGAATTCGCCTTCGTAGCCGACGTCGGCGCTGACGTTGACCTCCAGGGGCGCCTTGGCGAGCACATCGCGCAGCTCGTTGAGGCTGGCGCGGGGGCCCTGGACGTCGAGGGAGATCTTGGTCGGCCGGTCCTGTGGGGTGAGCACGGTGATGATGCGATCGCTGGATTTGGAGACGAGCTTGATTTGAACGCTCACTTCGGGGTATTGGGCGATCTGCTCGCGCTCGGCGTAGATCCAGATGAGTGCGGTGAGGGGGGCGACCCAGAGAAAGGTTTTGAAAGCGCCGCCGCGGGAGTTGGGGTCCACGTGATTGGCTTTGCCGGCGGCGGAGAACGTGGGCCGTTTTTCGGGCTTGGGGGCGGTGGGGGGGATACCCAGCGATGGTCCGGTTTTGTTTTTGTTGTCGGCCATAATTACAACACGGCTGCTGCCTTCATGACTTTTTTGGGTTGCTGCTTTCCGCCCAGGAGCTCGGAAAGGACGTTGCGAAGCTGATCGCCGGTGAGGCGCCGCAGCAACTGGCCGCGGTCGGCGATGCTGATGTCGCCGGTCTGCTCCGATATGACCAATACGACGGCATCCGACTCCTGGCTCATTCCGACGGCAGCGCGATGGCGGCTGCCCAGCTCGCGCTCCAGGTCGCCGCTTTCGGCGAGAGGGAACTGCACGCCGGCGTACATGATTCGGCCGTTGCTGACGACGACGCCAAGATCATGAAGGGGGGAATTGGGCCAGAAAATGGTGTTGAGCATGGCGGCGGAGAGGTCGGCGTTGATGCGGGTGCCGGATTCGGCGATACCGCCCAGGCCGACCTCGCGCTCGATGGCGATGAGCCCACCGATTTTACGGCGGGAGAGGAACATGGCCGCTTCGACGAGGGCTTCGATGTCTTCATTGAGTTGAACGGAGAAGCTGCGGAAGAAACGGGTTTCGCCCAGGCGCATGAGGGCGCGGCGGATTTCGGGCTGGAAGACGACGACGGCCGCGAAGGATGCGAAGAAGAGGAATTTGCCATAGAGGAAGTTGATCCGCTCCAGCTTCAGCTCGGAGGCGATGAGCCGGACCAGGAGGTAGAGCACGATGAGCAGGAAGATGATGCCCTTGATCATGCGTTCGCCGCGGGTGCCGCGGAGGAAGCGCATGATCGAGTAGACGAAGAGGCCGATGATCAGCAGCTCGATGGCGACCTGCCACCAGCCGTAGATACGAATGGCCTGCCAGAAATTGACCAGATTGAAGAAGTCGCTATTCATTACAGCCGCGTTCCCCACGAAAGAACCACTCCCGTTTCCAACTATATAAATGCAGCGGCCGTTCGGCCACGCGTGGTTAGAAAAAATACCTAAATTTTCAGACAAATTTTGTAGGTCCGGCTGTGCCGGACATCTTCCGCCCGCCGCGGCGGACCTACGCCGATCCCTTCTGAATGGCGCGGATGACGCGTACGACTTTTAACATCGGCTCGACATCGTGGACACGGACAATGGCCGCGCCGTTGGCGATGGACCACGCGACGGTGGCGGCGGTGCCGAAGAGGCGCTGGCTGGGTTGCGGCTCGCCGCTGATGACGCCGATGAAACCTTTGCGGCTGGTGCCGATAACCAGAGGACGGCCCAGTTCGGTGAGCTGGTTCATTTCGCGGATGAGGGTGAGGTTGTGGTTGACGTTCTTGCCGAAGCCGATGCCGGGATCGAGGAGAATGCGATTTGGGTTCACGCCGGCGGATTGGGCGGCTTTGATCCGCTCGGCCAGGAACGATTTCACCTCCTCGATCACATTTGCATAGCTGGGATTGACCTGCATGGTTTGCGGCTCGCCCTGCATGTGCATGAGGATGAGGGGGAGCTTTCGCTCGGCGGCGAGGCGGAGAATGCGGGGATCATCGCGACCGGCCGATATGTCGTTGATGATGTGCGCGCCGGCCTGGATCGCGGCGGAGGCGACTTCGCCCAGGCGCGTGTCCACCGACCAAACCACTGGCAAACGGGGGGCGGCTGCCTGCAAAACGGGCACGATCCGGCGAATTTGCTCCTGCGGATCGACACGCTCGGAGCCGGGGCGGGTGGATTCGCCACCAATATCGATGAGGTCAGCCCCGTCGGCGGCGAGTTTTTCCGCCTGAGCGACGGCCGAGCCCGTCGCGGCGAATCGGCCGCCATCGCTGAAGCTATCGGGCGTGACGTTTAAAACGCCCATGACCAGGGGGCGGCGGTCGTGCTGGGTCAGCCACAGGTCGAATTCGGTTGGGGTCATCGGGTCGCTCCAGCGAGGGAAAAGGGTAATGCCGGCCGGCGGGCGCGGCGTTCGCTAACCCTGCCGGCAATGGAAGTCGATACCAAGTATGGGAGATCATGTCGATGCGCGACTTCCTTTGCGAACTGAAATTGCCGGCTGTCCTCATCTCAGTGGTGGCGATCGTCTGGTGTACTGCGGTGCGCTCCAGCGAGGAGCAGGAGCAGTATTATCAGGCAACTGAGAAGGTGACACGGCTGAGGCAGGAGGCTGCGCAGCGCGCGGAGCTTGCTTCAGACGATGATGCGACGGTGAGGTTGGAATTGGATCCCTGAACAGCGTGAAGCACGGGCATCCGATTACGGCTGCCCCAGGCCACGATTCACGTCACTCCACAAGATTCTTTTCAAAAACAATCAGATTATCGGCATGGGTTGAATCCCAGCGGATGCCGACGATGTCGTAGCCGACGGTAACGGCGAAGTGGATGAACTCGCGCTGGTGGTTCATGCACTCGCAGCGGATGTGCTCGTAGCCGTGGTCCTTGGCCCAGGCCTGCTGGGCTTCCTGGAGTTGGCGGGCGATGCCGTGGCGGCGCAAATCGGGGAGGACGCCGCCGAGCCAGTGATAAAACATGCCGGGCTTGAGCTCAAAGCCCACCCAGAAGCCGACGGGTTTCTCATCGATGCGGGCCAGGAGGGTCAGTACGTTGTAGCGGCCCATGAAGCGGCGCTTGAAGAAGTCGGTCTCGCGCTTGGGGCGGAACATCTGGTTATAGAGCTCCACCCCCTGCGGGAGGAGTCGTTCGTCAGCGATGATAATGTCTGCATTGGCCAAGGGGTCTCCAGAAGACAGGCGGATTATATCGAGGTGGCGGGGGATTTCTAATGATGAGCAATTTGCGGCGGAAAGCCCAAAAAAAAGGGCGGGTCGCAATGACCCGCCCGTGAATTCATATACCGGGGGTTCATCCGGGCGCTGGCAGTGGTCCACCGCCCAGGCCGGGGCGAACGTCGCCGGCCGGATCGGGCTGAATGGTGGCGCGGCGGGACTGTTCTTTTTCGATCATATCGCCCACAGTCGGGCGGGTGAGATTGTCGCCGCGCATGATGCGATCGATGTCGTTGGTATCGAGCGTCTCATACTTGAGCAATGCCTTGGCAATCGCCTCGACGCGGTCGCGGTTGGCCTCGAGGATCTTGCGGGTCTCGGCCTGTAGGTTGTCGATGAGCTTTTTCACTTCCTCGTCGATGGCCTTGGCGGTTTCCTCGGAATATTCGCGCTGCGTGCCGAAATCCCAGCCCGGCTTGCCGTTCTCATCGCCGTAATAGATGAATCCGATTTTGTCGTTCATGCCCCAGTCGCGAATCATGCGACGGGCCAGGCCGGTCACCTGGCGAATGTCGCTAAACGCGCCGGTATTGATGTCGCCGGTGAACATCTCCTCGGCGATGCGCCCGGCCAGACCCATGCGAATCCACGCCAGGCACCAGCGGCGGGAATGGTTCATGTGATCTTTTTCCGGCAGGGTCATGGTCGATCCCAGCGCCTGTCCGCGCGGGATGATGGTCACCTTGTGGATCGGATCGGCATCCTTCTCGAGGAACTGCACC
>JBGPEF010000177.1:0-9668 GCA_041482675.1 Tepidisphaeraceae bacterium
CCCCAATCCCGATTGACCGGGATTGGGGACCCCTTGATGGCGGTTGGGAACCCTATTGTCTAGTTGCCCTTCTCGGGGGTCGGATCCGCCTTGGGGGCTTCATCGGTGACTTCCTCGGTCGGCGCTGCCGCGGTCTTGTCCGCGGTCGCCGTCTTCTCGCCCTTCTCCAACAGCGGCTTGTCATTCGCCGGGGCCTGGCCCGAGTTGCTCGGCAGCAGACCGGACAGGTCGCCCACGCCGCGGAACGGCGTGGCCTGGGTGGCCTTCTCGAAGAGCTCCTGCTCCTCGGCCTCGGCCTTGCTGGCCCGCTCGGATGTGATCTGCTTCTTCACGAAGCTCCGCATGGTGCTGTTCTCAACCGCGCTGACCTCTTTGCCACTGAGCGACTCCTTCATCTTGATCGCTTCCATGAAGGTGGGGTTGAGGTTGATGGCCGCATCGAGATACCACAGGGCCTTGCGGCGGCTGGGGCTCTTCTTGTTCATCTCGCGGACGGCCTTGTCATAGTTCTCCTCGGCAAGCCGTTCACGGCCGTACTTCATCATGCCCTTGCGGACGCCGACGCGCATCTTCTCCATGTCACGCTGAGCTTCCTCGGAGGCGCGGGAGTAGGCGGCATCATCCTTGATGATGTGCGGGGTGAGCAGGATGATGATTTCCTCGCGGGTGGTCACATCTTCCTGGTTGCGGAAGAGGGCGCCCACGAAGGGAATGTTGCCCAGGATCGGGATCTGGTTGCGGGCCGCGGTGCTGCTCTCGCGGAACAGGCCGCCGATCACGATGGTGTGCCCATCCTTCACCATGACGTTGCTGGTCACCTCGGTGGTGGTCTTGCTGGGCAGGCCGCTGACGACCTTGCCATCTGAATCCTCGGGGTGGACTTCAAGGCGGATGAAACCATCATCGCCGATGTACGGCCGGAAGGTCAGCCGGGTGCCGGTCTTGAGGAACTCGACCGTCTGCACGGTGGTGGTGTCAGTGACGGTGGTGGTCAGGTAGCCATCTTCACGGCCAACCAGCACCTCGCCGCGCTGTTTGTTGAGGGCAAGAATCTTGGGATTGGCCAGCACGGAGGTGTTGGCAACCGTTTCCAGGGCGGCCACGAAAACCGAGACCTCGCTGGTCACGAACCCGAACTTCAGGCCCTTGGCGATCGGCGTTGTGAAGTTGCTGCCGGTGCCGACGGAGCGCGGCTTGTCGCCTGGGATGCCGACGCCCACGGGCAGGTCGGCGCCGGTGATCTGGCCGGCCGCGTGAGTGACGCTGGCGAAATCCACGCCGCCGAGGATGTTGAAGTCCACGCCCAGGGCGTTGTCTTCAGTCAGCCGGGCGCTGATGATCGTGGCCTCGAGCAGGATCTGCTGCGGGAGACGATCGATTTCCTTGAGGGCCGCGCGGACGCGGTCCAGGTTCTCGGGGTAGTCGCGAATGACCAGCATGTCATCACTGGCAACCGCGTCACCACCCGCATCCTTCGAGCCCGACTCGATGCCCTTCTGGGCAGCGGCGGTCAGGGCGACCTGGCCTTCGGTGCTCAGCATGGGCTTGATCACGTTCATCACGTTGGCCGCCGGTGAGTAGTGCAGGCGGAAGACCTCGGTCTTGGTCTGGCGCTCGCCCTTCTCGATGTCGGACAGCTCCTTGGCCGTGTAAACGTAGATGAAGTTGCCCTTTTCGCGATAGCCAAATCCATTGGACTTGAGGATCGCATCAAGGGCTTCCTTGATCGTCACGTTGTACAGGTTGGCGGTCACGGTGCCACGCACGTCCTTGCTGGCGATGATGTTCTTCTGCGATTGCAGAGAGAGCATCCGCAGCACTTCGACGAGGTTGGCCTCGTTGACGTGAATCTCAACCGTGCCGGCATCAGACACATTGACCTGGGGGGCCGACGCGCTGGTGCCTTCGGCGGGCTTCGCGCCCGTCGCAGGCTTCGCATCCGCCTGGGCGATCGAACCGGCGGTTTCCTCTAAGAGGCGAACCTCCTGTCCGTTACCCTTTCCCGAATTTGTGTCAGCTGCCAACAGCGCCCCAACCGGATAAACGGACGCCGCGGCCCAAAAAAGAACACCCGTTGTCTTAGTCCACTTACGCATACGATTCTCCTGAAACGTCCCGCGGGACTGGCGCCCGCTTAATGTTTAAACTGAACCTCGAACTTCACGCTTTCACACTCGACCACGATTCGCTTGGCCTCGATCCGCACAATTCGAAACCCCTCGATCGTGTCTCCTTCCTGCACCATGGTGCCGTTCACCATCGCCTTCGGGGGAGCACCTTCTCGAATCACCGTGAACTGCAATTCCAACCGGTTGGCTCGCAGTCTCAGGTTCTCCAGCAGGATTCCCTTGACTTTTTCCAGATCGGCTTTCGCAGCAAGCGACTTTGCAAGCTGATCCCAAAAGCCATCTCCGTCGTCGCCGGTAAAGATCGGCCGTGTGCCGTCCACGAGAAAATAGTCCAACTTGATTGCGAACAAATTTCTTTTGGTTCCAGTAATCGGCTTCCTGGTCCAGTTAAGAAGTATCTGGCTCGCCGGCGACACCTGCTGATTCGATGTATCGGTCCTGCCAATTCTTGATTTGTCCCCGACCGACGCGCCCGCCGGCGTGGGAATCGAGTCCCCAAAAAGGAAAATTTTCGCCCACATCCCACCCAGCAGCAGCACCAAAACCGCCAGCGCGACCGCCTTCTTGGGCTCCGCCTTCACCTGCCGCGTCATCGACTCCGGCCAATTTGCTTCCATTGGGGCGATCATTCATCCCTCCGAAAAATAAATGTTCAGCCCGATCTCCACTTCCACCATCCCCGTCTTGGCGTCCTTGTTCTTAATAGACAGCTTGCGGACGCGGGTGAGCCGCTGAAGGTGCTCCACCTCGGTCAGGAATGAGAAGACGTTCAGGAATTCACCCTGGAAATTCATCTGAATGGGCAGCTCGAAATACGCATCCCCCCGCCGCGGCGGCAAGGGCGCCAGCTTCCAGTCGCGAAGCGTCAGCTGCTCGCTGACCCGCGTGATTTCCTTGATGAAGTCCCCCAGATCGGCCTGTTTTGGAAATTGCCGGTCGTAATCCCGCACCCGGCTTTCCAGGTCCTTCACTTCCAGCGCCAGCAGCGGCAAATTCCGCGCTTTGTTCTGGCTCGCTTCCAGGTCCCGCGTCTTGGACTGAATCTGCCCGTGTAGCGCATCGAGCTTGTGTTTGGCCGGCAGATAACCCGCAAAAGCAAACAACAACACCGCCAGCGCGAGCCCCAGGCCCAGCCCCCACTGAAGCCGTCTGCACCAGGTGATTTGACTGCTCAGGGATCGCATCGACCTACCCCCCTGTGGGATTGTTGAGGTTCATCGTGAACATCACTTCAAATTCGCGCAAAACGTGCCCCGATTCCTTGCGGTCGCGCACATACGTCAGCGCTGGCCGCTCGAAAAAGGGCGTCTGGTACAACTCGGTCACAAATGTCGCCAGCTCCACATTCGTCGGCGCAACCCCCTGGAGCCGTACACGCAGCCGCCGATCCACGGGCGGCCGGGTTCCATCCTTCAACGTGGCCCGCTCCGCGGCCGAAAGCTGCACTGGTATCTCATCCGTATCTATATTTAATGACAGCAGCGACAGGCTCGGCGGCATTGCCTCCGCCAGCTTGGTGATCAGCCGCCCCGATTCCACGTGGATTCCCAGCCGGATCAGCACTTCCGCCTGCTGGCGAAGCTGCTTCCGCAGCCCTTCCAGCCGGTCCATCTGCTGAATCTGCGCGCTGGTCTGTTGCAGTTGCCCCTGCAGGCCGTCCAGAACGCTTTCCGCGCTCCGCTGATTGCGGTCCGCCAGAAACATCCACAGCCCCAGCCCCAGCGCCACCCCAATGGTCACCCAGGTCTGAAAAAAAACCGTGCGCCGACGGCGCAAAAACTGCGCGTACCACGGCGGCAGGAAGTCGATCTCACGCATGCGGCGCCTCCTGCCGGGCGGCACGATACGGCGCCCCGGCGGCTTCTGCGCCGCGCCCGCCATTGCGAGGTCCATTGGTCCCCGTCGCGGCGGTTATCGCTGCGACTCCATCCGCGACCGCCTCGGCCGCGTTGGCGCGAACTTCAACACCCGCCCCAACCGGTTCACCCGCGCTAAAACCACCCAGATCGCCCATGGGCGTCGTCCCGCGCGGCCGGCCATCGCGCGGACGGAACCGCCCGCTCGTCTGCCGCAACGCCAGCCCCAGCACCAGCGCCCATTCCCCCATCGCCTGCTGACGCTGAAGCGACTTTAGTTTGTTGCTGTCGATCGAATAGAGCGGCCGCGGCGCCTCGATCGGAATCGTCAGGATCGAGTTCAATATCTCCTGTAAATGCGTGTCCGCGCCCTCGCCGCCCATCAGCCGCAACCGCGTCGGCCGCTGCCCGCGGAAGGTCACCGATTGATATCGCAGGCACAGCGAAAGCTCCCGCCCCAACTGCTCCATCACGCTGCGCGTCGCATCAAAAACCGCCTGCCGCACCGGGTCCTTCTTGTCCGCCGGCGCGTCGGCCGTTTCCGCCAGCCGACGGCGCAGAGCCTGCGCCTCTTCGATCGAGATGCTCAGCTTGCGGCTGATCGCCTCCTGGAACTGAATCCCCCCAATATCGATGGTTTTGAGGAAACTGATCTCCCGCCCCTTGCCGATCACCACCTGGGTGCTCCCCAGCCCCACATCCACCAGCACGTGTACTTCCTGCTCATCCTCGCGACGCCGGGTGAATCGCTCGACGCTGCGAAACAGCGCGCACGCCTCCACGTCCAGCGACCGAATCACCACCCCGCACGCGTGAAGCTGCTCGACAAATCCGTTGATATCCTGATTCCGCGCCGCCAGGACAATGACCTCCTGCAAAACGTCATTTCCCTGGCGTACCTCCCCCGCCGGCAGGCACTGCACCTGGGCGTCCTCGGTATCAAAAGGGAAAACGTTCCTGGCCTCGAATCGCACCGCCGAATCCATCTCTTCGGCCGGCATCAGCGGCAGGCGCAGGTTTTTGATGTGCAGGAACTCACGCGGCAGGGCCGCCGCTATCTCCCGGCCCACAAACGGGTTCTGCCGCAGCATCTGCCGCAGCATTTCCGGCAGCAGCGCCATCCGCGACCCGCCCTGGAGCTTGGCATCGGTTGGAAATTCCTTCAGCGCCCCCGCCACCGCCGCCAGCGACTCGCCCACCACCTCGAGCTGGAGCATCTTGATCGCGTCGCGACCAATATCCAGACCAATGGGCTGAACTTGAGTTCGTGTTAATCGCAGCATCGGCCGGTAGGACGGGCACTCCTGCCCGTCATCCTTATAGCGTGCGCCATCCTTATGGAACGGGATTGACCGAAATCTGGCCCGTGTATGGCTCGATGTCGACCTTTAACTTGTATTTTCCGGCCTGGATCGTGATCGTGCCGGCCGAGAGCGTTTCCGGGACGCCGACCACCGAGCACACCAGCGGCGTGCCCAGTTCATCAAAGCCGATCGTTTTCTGCGTTGTGCCGGAAATCCCCACGAGGTTCGTGGAAAACAGCTTCACGTCCGGCAGTGCGCTCTGGCTCGTCCCGGAGAAGTTCTGCACATAAGGCGTGTGGTTTACGGGATGGGTGATCGTCCCCCCGGTGGAATCCGTCACCGTGTACTTCTGCCCGACAGTGTCAAAGGTCATGTACCGGTTGCCCTGGTTGGTGATCGCCAGGTTCTGGGTATAGATCAGGTCCGCCATGATCACCCGGGCCGCCGCTGAGGCCTTCAGGTCATCACGCGACCCCAGAGACGGCACGATGATCGCCCCGGCAATGCCGAGGATGATCACCACCACCAGTATCTCTACAAGGGTAAAGCCCGGGTACCTGGTACTCCGGGTGTCGGTCCCGCGCGCGCGAGGAATCTTCGTTTGCATAATCCCGCTCCTATGTCAGTACTGAGTTTCGAGTTCTGAGTACTGGGTGAATTCCACTCAGCACTCAGCACTCAGTACTCAGCACCATTGTCCGGCAGAGCCGGACCTACTTCTTCTCATCGGGCTTTGCAACATGGACCTGAACATCCCCGGATTTAAGGGTTTCCATCAGGCGGTCCATTTTCCCGTTGAGCGTCTTCAGCTCATCAATAATCTGCTGCCGCTGGCCACCCGCGTCCGGGATCTGCCCATACGCCGGTGTTACCGGACTCGAGCCGGTCCACTGGCTGATCAGGATCAGCGACTGCAACACGATCACCGCAACAAGAAGCTTGGAGGACTTCATCACGACCTGCCTTTCTAAATTCTGACTTCTCTTACCTATTTCGGCCCGCCGGCGGCGGCAATTCTGATTTCCGACTTCTGTTTTCTTCGGCTTTTCCCGCCTGTCTCTATTGTTTGTACGAAAGCACCTTCGCCGAGGGGGGCGCTACGCTCGTATCAATGTTGAGATTGACGAGTTTATTGGCATTCAGGCTGACTGTCAGTCTGGCCCCAAAAAGCGTATCGACGTTTCCACCGTTCCCAAAAAGCAGCGCACCGTTCAAATTGACATACGCGTTGGTCATCAAACCCGTGCTTTTCATATAACCGCCCACCCATACCAGGCCATTGGCCGTCAGGTCACGCGGTGAGTTTGATGGCAGCAATGGCCCGCGCACCCAGACGTTGCTCTTGGCGATCATGGCCGGGAATCCATCCGCCGGGGTTATCACGTTGTTGCCGCCGGAGATATTCAGGTCCCCACCCTCCACGACCAGCGTTCCATTGATCGTGACGCCGTGATTCATGGTGAGCGTGCCGACATAGCGGAACACACCGGCCGGATTGGCCGGACTGGGGCCAAGGGTCGTCCCCGTGGGAAGTCCGGTAATATTCACCGCCGCGTACGTCCCGCCCTGGTAGGTGTAGGTCGAGTAGCTGCGAAGCGTCGATAGTCCGGGGATTGTCATCTTGTTTGCATCCGTCGGAGCCAGGACTCCGTCCAGGATCAACCCCGACCCCAACGCCGACAGCGGCGAGATCACCTTGCCATTGATCCGCGCCAGATTGGTCAGCAGGCCGTTGGACTGCACATCCCCGTTGATCGTCGCCGTGACCGGCAAAATGCCCGCCGCGCTGAACCCGACGATCGATTTCACCTGGTAACCCGGATCAACGTGAACCGTGGCCGTGGCCGTATGGGCCAGCTCGCGCATCCCCGGCTTGCCCACCGAGACAATCTTGTAGTCCCCGGTGGTCCCAAGCGGCGTGATGGTCAGTTGCACCGAGCCCGGCATGTTGGGTCCGAATGTGATCGTCCCCCCATCATAATAACCGCCCGGCGCAACCGCCTTGGGCGCGTTGTTCGGATTCACCAGGTAATAGCACGCCAGGTCCACGCCTGAGTCCGCCAGCGCGTCGGCCGACAACGCCAGGTTGGAATTCAAGGTGGTCTGTGCCTGCATGGATGCCGTTGAGAGCATCGCAAACCCGATGATGGCCGCGAAAGCCAGCACGCTGATCACCAGGAGCAGGGCCATTCCAGCTCGTTTTTGTCTCATCTGTCTCATGACTTCCTCCGCTGCGCCATGCTTGCCTGTTTCGACCCGCCGAAGGCGGTTAGGGCTGAGGCGCCTGAGGTCCACGCACCGTCGCTGTCCCATACTCCAATTGTTCCTGTTCTCCCGACTTGTACTTGATGTTAAATTCCAGCGATTGCGCCTGCCGGCCACTGGTGGCGGGCAGCATCTTGAAGGTCACATCGTACACGTTGCGCCCGATGATCTGGCAGTTGATCCCCGGCAGCTTGCGGAAATTCTCCACGTCTGATGCGTCATCGATATCGCCGGCCTTGAACGGGACCATTGCCCCGGTGGCCGTCTGCGGCAACTGGTACAACCGCAGCGTCGCGGAGTCTATGTCGTGCTCGATCAGCCCCACCTGGTAGGCGTACATCGTCGTCCCCGGGTCCTTGTCCCCCTTCCAGAACATCACCGCTCCCCCCTTGTTCAAGCTGCCGCTGATATTGTCCGCGGTTGCCACCCCAATGTATTTGGCCGAGCGCACGTTGTAGTACATCTGCGTCGACGTCTGCCGCCGCGCCACCTGCAAATTATCCTGCGTCTCCGTGGCCTTCCAGCCGGAGCTCATCGCCAGGGCCAACGCGCCCAATGCGGCGAGAATGATCGCCATGATCAGCATCCCCATCGACAGCTCCACCAGGGTGAAGCCCCGTCGGCGAATGTTTTGCATTCGCTTCATCTATGCTCCTCGAGGGTATTTGCAAACCATCCGCTGCACGCACACCTGGTGGCCGTGGGGCATCGTGACCACTATGGTGATCACCACGTAATCCCCCGCCGCCACCGCCGGGCCCGCTGGCGTGGCCCGATACTCCACCTGCACCGACCTGCGATAAATATCCGTGCTGTTCCACCCCACCGTCTGCCCGCTCACCGTCTTCATGAAATCAGAGGCATTCGAATCGGTCGAGTCGTGGTAGCCGTGATAGTCATCGATGTTGTCAAATGATGTCCGGCTGGGCTCATTGGCCTCCGGCCCCAGCGTCGTGCTCATGTCGGTCGGATCGGTGAATGGCCGGGAAATGATCTCATCCAGAAGCTGCTGGGCCATCGAGATCGCGGTGCTGGTCTGCTTCACCGTCCGCGTCTGCTGATAAGAAGCCGACATCGGCGCCATGATGCCCCCGACCGCCACCGCCAGCACGACCGCGGCAATCAATCCCTCCGCCAGCGTAAAGCCCCTTCTGAATTCTGAATTCTGAGTTCTGAATTCTGTTCTAGTATTCCGCATAAGGTGTCCCCTCGCTGTCGGACCCGGATGTATTGGGAATGATCTCCAGCGTTTGCGGCTTGTAGATCCAGCCGGTTGAATTGTCCGGCTTGCCCGCTGGAGGCATCGAGCTCCCGTTGCCCACGATCATCAGCGTCTTCAGCCCGTTGAGCGGGTTGACCGGCATTTCCTTCAAATACGGCCCGCGCTTGTTGGGCGTGGCCCGTTCGACGATGCTGCAGTATTCGTCCGTGTAGCCGGTCATTTGCGCCAGAAAATCCTGCTCCGACGGCTTGGCGCCCGCCTTGCCCCCCGCATAACCGGGGGCGGTGTCGGCGTGCTGCGCTTTGAAGACGATGATCTGGGTGCGCACGTAGCGAAGATCATCTTTCAATGTATTTTCTCGAGTTGTATTGGATGCGTCGGAAAATTTCGGCAGCACCATCGCGCCCAGGATCCCCAGGATCACCACCACGATCAGAACCTCGATTAACGTGAAGCCCCGGCGCCCACCCTGCCGGGACCGCGCGAGGTTGATTCGATCGTGCCGCATTTTTTTCACCAACCGCATCCTGCGGCCCGTTTTTACGTCACGGGGCAGGAAGCCCTCTAAAGCCGGTTTGACGCCGGAATGGCAGGGCCGCCTTGCGGTCGGCCCTGCCATACCGGCGCTTAAGCGGGAGACGAATCCGCCGCCGGTGCTATAAAGCCTAGCTCATTCAGGGAACTTCGTCTGCTTGTTGACGGCGGTGCCCCAGATGCGGCCGGTGCCGGCGCCAGCGTTGTAGTCATAGATAAAACCGCAGTCCACGGTCGCGCCAGCGGCCGCGGTGTTGCCATCCGTGACGTTGCTCAGGCTGTTGATCGGGTTGGACGGTGCAGACTGCATGTAGGGGCCAAACGCATCAGTGGCCGCGCTGGCCACGCCATCCGAATC